>JAHDEV010000127.1 GCA_020628615.1 Dokdonia sp. | reverse complement strand
TAAACACGGCTTCCCTACCAGATATTGTATTTATGTTATTATTCTTCTTTATGGTGGCAACAGTTTTACGTAAAAATGACGTAAAAGTAGCGCAGATTTTACCAGCAGCAGATCAAACAGAGAAGCTACAGAAGGACAGAAGTGTATACATCTTTGGAGGGAAACCTGGAGAAGGGTATAAGCAATTCGGTACGGAAGGTAAAATTCAAATAGGAGACAAATTCGTAAATATAAACGAAGTACAGCCTGCTATTCTTGAAGAACGTGAGAAGCTTAGAGATGAGCTTAAAGATAGAGTAATGGTGGCCTTTAAAGTAGATAAGGAAACTAACTCTGGTCTTGTATATGACGTAAAGCAAGAACTAAGACAAGCTAATATGTTAAAAGTGATTTACATCACTACTCAAACTGAAGACGCTGTAACCCAGTAGTCTATAGTTAAATTAGTAAAAAAACACCTTGAGGTAACTTAAGGTGTTTTTTTATGCAATTTTGCCAGCGGCAATTCTGTTATATTTGTAATAAACTATTATTCTTGAAGTATCTCCTTTATATCTTTATAGGTCTAAGTACAATTGCAACCCTTGCACAAGATATTGATGTGCCAGACACTCCAGTTGTAGATTCTTTATATAGGGAAGACCAAGTGTATGTAGGTATCACCTTTAACCTGCTAGATGATAAGCCTTCTGGTTTTGAGCAGAATGGTCTGAGTGCTGGTATACAAGCTGGTGTTATAAGAGATTTTCCCTTAAATAAAAGACGTAATAAGGCTATAGGTATAGGGATTGGAATGGCCTTAGATACCTATAATCAAAATCTTCTCATTGCGGCTCCGTCTGGAAGTGAGACTTCTACATTTGCCATTGTAGACGAGAGTGTGGAGAATGTTACAAATAGATTTACTAGTTACACATTAGAAATGCCTCTAGAGTATAGGTGGAGAACATCTACTGCGACAAAGTATAGCTTTTGGCGTATACACGTAGGTATGAAGCTGGGCTATGTGCTTAGGTTTAAATCTACCTATCAAGATGATGTATTAGATGTCGCAATTAAAGATATACCTGAAATTAATAAGTTTCAATATGGGCCTTCATTCTCCTTTGGCTATGGAGCGTTTAACTTTCAAGGATATTATGGTTTAAATACCCTTTTTAATGATGATGCATTACTCAATACTGAGGAGATAGGTATTCAAGTGATACGTCTAGGGTTAGTTTTTTACTTTTTATAAAGTTACGCTTTCGCGAAAGCGTACTTCTCTATATCCAGTAATTATAAACCATAAACTGCGATACTGCACCTACAATAAACCCTACTACAAGCTCTGCAGGAGTGTGTGCACGCATATCTAACCTAGAAGTAGCAGTTGCACCACAGGCAAAAATAAAGCCCGCTATAAGAAGCAAGAGGTTAATGCCAAAATGTATGCTAAGACCTATTACAAAAAATAAAACTCCAGATAATGCTATCATATGAAGGCTTGCCTTAAATTTAAGTAGTGCTAGCAAAAATGCTCCCGTACTTGCGCCTAGAATGCCTACAAAGAAGTAATATAATTCTGGTATCTCATAACCATTAAAAATGAGCCTTATAAGAATAAAGGTAAAAAGCATTTGCATAAGTAAAGGCCACCTGCGTTCTTTTACATTAGAAAGATGAATGGTGGTTACGAGCTGTAAATTCTTAAGCATAAAATAACTCAAGATAGGTATGACTGTAGTCATTATAACCGTGGCGAAAACTTTTGAGTATAAAAACTCTGGATTAAAGTATCGCGGCGAGATATAGAAGTAGAGCAATACCCCTACTAATGGCATAAAAAGCGGATGAAAAATATACGAAAAGCTACGTATGAAAAACTTCATTAAATTTGTTTTCGAAGTCTTGCTACTGGTAGTTCTAGCTGTTCTCTATATTTGGCAACCGTTCTGCGGGCTATAGGATAACCTTTTTCTTTAAGAATGCCAGCAAGCTTATCATCTGTAAGTGGCTTACGCTTATCTTCCTCTTCGATAACTGTTTCAAGTATTTTTTTAATCTCGCGTGTAGATACTTCTTCACCTTGATCATTAGTCATACTTTCAGAAAAGAAGTTTTTAATGAGTTTTGTTCCGTAAGGTGTGTCTACATACTTACTGTTTGCTACACGTGATACCGTAGAGACGTCCATACCGATCTCTGTGGCTATGTCCTTGAGAATCATAGGTCGCAAGTTGCGCTCATCACCAGTCAAAAAGTATTTTTTCTGGTAATTCATTATAGAGCTCATTGTGACAAATAAGGTCTGCTGGCGTTGTATAATGGCTTCTATAAACCACTTTGCAGCATCAAGTTTTTGCTTTATAAAAAGTACAGCGTCTTTTTGAGCTTTTGTGCGCTCTTTAGATTCTTTATACCCTTTAAGCATATTGCTATAATCTCTAGAGATTTTGAGCTCTGGAGCATTACGTCCATTAAGTGATAGTTCCAGCTCTCCGTCTACAATTCTTATGGTAAAATCTGGCACTACGTGCTCTACTATTTTTGTGTTGCTAGAGTAAGATCCACCTGGTCTTGGGTTAAGGTGTTCTATCTCGTGTATGGCATCTTTAAGTTCTTCTTCTGTGATATGAAACTTAGCCATTAACTTTTTATAGTGCTTCTTACTAAAGTGGTCAAAAGACTTCTCAAGTATCTCTATGGCTAGTGAGATAGACTTTGTAGGCGTTTTTCTGTCTAGTTGTAGTACAAGGCACTCTTGAAGATTGCGCGCTCCTACGCCTGCAGGGTCAAGATCTTGCACTTTAAAAAGCATTTTTTCTATAGTCTCCTCTGTGGTATAGATGTTTTGGGTAAATGCTAGGTCATCCATAAGATCTAGTATGGGACGCCTTAAATATCCAGCTTCATCTAGTGAGCCTATTATAAACTCTGCAACGCTACGCTCTTCTGGTGAGATGCGCATCGTGTTGAGTTGGGTTTTTAGATATTGGTTAAATGATGTTCCTGAGGCATAAGGTACTTGTTTATCCTCATCATCTGCACTGTAATTATTTGCGCTTAGGCGATACTCCGGTATCTCATCATCGCTGAGGTAGTCGTCTACATTAATTTCTACCTCTGGTGCCTCGTCAAAATCGTCTGTATTGTCAAACTCTTCAAAGTCATCTTGAACCTCTTCTTTACCGCTATCTAGGGCAGGGTTTTCTTCTAGCTCTTGCTTTATCTTTTGCTCAAAAGCTTGCGTAGGAAGCTGGATAAGCTTCATAAGCTGTATTTGCTGTGGTGATAGCTTTTGAGAAAGTTTAAAATTGAGCTGTTGTTTTAACATATGAAACGAAGTTACAAAAAAGGACTAGATGTAGTTGCGAAATATTTGTTAAGCAAGATACGTGCCCTTTATCGTTTATAGCAATCTAAATTTGTGTCTTATAACTATAAGCTTGTGATTGTTTTTCTAATCGCTACAAGGTTAGAAAGTAATCGCTCTAGGTGAGCGAGATCAAGCATATTTGCTCCATCGCTCTTTGCATTTGCCGGGTCAAAATGAGTTTCTATAAATAATCCATCTACATTATTTACAATACCTGCTCTGGCAATAGTTTCTATCATATCTGGTCTTCCTCCCGTAACACCACTAGACTGGTTAGGTTGTTGTAATGAGTGTGTTACATCTAGCACGGTAGGAGCAAATGAGCGCATCGTAGGGATGCCTCTAAAGTCTACAATCATATCTTGATAGCCAAACATTGTACCTCTATCTGTAATCCAAGCGTTTTCATTTCCACTGTCGTGTACCTTACGCACGGCGTGTTGCATAGCCTCTGGTGACATAAACTGCCCTTTCTTGAGGTTTACTACTTTGCCTGTTTCTGCCGCGGCAACGACTAGAGATGTCTGGCGAACTAAAAATGCAGGGATCTGAAGTACATCTACATACTGTGCAGCGAGTGCCGCATCAGAGCTTTCGTGAATGTCTGTTACCGTAGGAATATCAAATGCCGAAGAAACCTTTGCGAGAATCTCAAGCGCCTTCTCATCACCTATGCCCGTAAAACTGTCTATGCGACTACGGTTTGCTTTTCTAAAACTTCCTTTAAAAACGTAAGGAATAGACAGCTTGTCTGTAATGGTTACCACCTTTTCGGCAATGCGCATAGCCATATCTTCTCCCTCAATAGCACAAGGGCCGCAGAGTAAGAAGAAGTTATTTGCTTCTGTGTGTTTTATTTTAGGAATGTTTGATAGTTTCATAATGTGAATTTTTATGCTTTCGCGAAAGCGTAACAAAGATACTCCATACAGCCTAGTTACCTCTACTTGTCTAAAATAGATGTCGCTTTTTTATCTGGCTTTGCGTAGGTAAATCTGTCTATTATTTGAGGAGAAGTATATCCATCTAGCCCATTAATGGCCACGCCGTCTGCCTTTTGTAAGTGCACCCAGCCATCTTCATATAGAGTATCTTCAGGAATTGTAATATTTGTAATTGCACCTATTACGAGTATGGTGTCATTTTCTTTAATCTCGTACTCGTTTACGTACTCGCACGCAAGCTGTATGTGTGCTTCTTTTACAAAAGGAGCTTTAAAATCATCGCGATATATCGCGGTAAGCCCCACGGCGTTATACTCAGATGTGTTGCTGTCATAAGCTGCAGCTGTCTGGTGAGACTGGTTTATGATATTGCTATGTATGTGATTTACGGTAAAGACTCCCGTTTCTTTTATATTGCTATACGTATGCCTAGCTACTGTAGTGGGTCTTGTGATATAGCTTAGTAGTGGCGGGTTGCTCCCTATGTGTGTGATACTACTTATAACGGCTAGGTTTTCTGTTCCTTCTGGTGAGACGGTGCCTATAAGATTTGCACTCTTAAAGCCTGTAATGCTATTAATAAAATTTGCCCTGTAACGAGAGGGCATTGCATTAATGGCTTCTTTATTAAAATGTAGTATCTTTTTCATCATTTCAAAAATACGCAATATGTCAAAAGAGCATCAAGATTACTTTGCTACAAATAAAGAAACCTGGAATAAGAAAGTAGCTATACACGCAGCAAGTGACTTTTATGATATGAAAGGATTTATGTCTGGTAAAAGTTCGCTCAACGCTTATGAGCTTGAGGCGCTGGGTGATGTGAATGGTAAAAGGCTATTGCACTTGCAATGTCATTTTGGACAAGATACATTGAGCTGGGCAAGAATGGGAGCCCTGTGTACTGGGGTAGATATAAGTGAGGAGGCGATTACGCTTTCGCGAAAGCTAAATAAAGAACTCAATCTGTCTGCAAAATTTGTGTGCTGTAATGTACTCGATACAAATAACTATGTACAAGAAAAATTTGATATTGTATTTACAAGTTATGGGGTAATAGGCTGGCTTCCAGATTTAAAACCGTGGGCGCAAGTCATCGCAGATCGTCTTGAGGTGGGAGGTGAGTTTTATATGGTAGAATTTCATCCCATAGTCTGGATGTTTGATTATACAAAAGAGCGACCAGAGATGCGTTATGGTTATGCACAAGAAGAAGTGATTTATGAGGAGTACGAGGGTACCTATGCACAAGAAGATGCCCAGATGGTGAGTAAAGAATATGGCTGGAATCACGGTCTAGGTGAGGTTGTAACTGCACTGGTAGAGGCAGGTTTACAGATACAATATATGCGCGAGCACGATGGCGCTCCATATGATGTGTTACCAGATTTGGTAAAAAATAAAAACGGTCTCTACGTGAGTAAAGACCGTTTGTATCCTTTAATTTTTGAAATTAAAGCTATTAAGATTTAGTGAGCATCATCCTTTAGTAACTCAGGAAACTTAGCTGCAAACCTCTTATATCTAGGCACAGATATGTTTTGAATGTATGGATTGTTTGGGTTATTCTTTTCATAATCTTGGTGATATGCTTCTGCAACCCAAAATTTTTGAAAAGGAAGTACTTGCGTTACAATACGGCCGTCATAAGTAGACTCGTTTAATGCTGCGATAGTATTTTCTATAATTTTCTTTTCTTCTTGGTTTTGGTAAAAAGCTATAGACCTGTATTGTGGTCCAGCATCTGGTCCTTGTCTATTTTTGGTCGTAGGGTCTTGTGA
>JAHDEV010000126.1 GCA_020628615.1 Dokdonia sp. | reverse complement strand
GCAAACTCTGTAAGAAAGGAAGAAAAACTCACTTTTAAAGAGTGGGCAGAGCGCTTTAATTTCTTTCTCAAAAATGTAGAGTTAATATGTACACCTAACCATTATATAATAGGCGGTGGTATAAGTAAGCATATGGCAGAATTTGAAAGATATCTTACCACAGATATTCCTATTGTTGCGGCAAAAACTAAGAATCACGCTGGCATTATAGGAGCTGCTTGCGGCTATCTAGATAAACTAGAACGCTAGTCTAGTATACAGATCTCCTACTACCACATATTTTAGTTAACAATTGTTACGTGCAGGCGTTACTTCTTTTGCTTATTTTTAAAGTCTAACAACTCAAAAAATAGCTTATAGAATGCGCTTATTACTCGTACTTACTACCCTACTATTAAGTAGCCTATCTACGCTCGCACAAAGCGGAAAGGTAGATATGGATTACTATTTACCTACAGATGTCACTTACAATCCAAATATCCCTACACCAGAAAGTGTTTTAGGCTACACACCTGGAGAGTGGCACGTGAGTCACGACAAGTTATCAGAATATATGCGCACGCTTGCAGCAGCAAGTGACCGTATGACTATAGAAAGTCGAGGGACTACCTTTGAGGGAAGACCTATTTTATTACTAACGGTCACCTCACCTAGTAATCACTCCAATATTGAAAACATACGTAAAGAACACGTAAAGCTGGTAGAAGATGGCAGTGCTAGCTTGAGCACAAGCAGTATGCCTATTGTAGTATACCAAGGGATGTCTATACACGGTAATGAACCTTCTGGCGCAAATGCAGGGCTTATAGCTGCATACTATCTCGCTGCCGCTCAAGGACCTAAAATAGATGCACTACTAGATAATACCATTATACTTTTTGACCCATCATTTAATCCAGATGGTTTACAGCGTTTTGCTTACTGGGCAAATACAAATAAGAGTATAAACGTAAATGCAGACCCTCAAGACCGCGAGTATGACGAGGTCTGGCCAGGTGGTCGTACTAACCACTACTGGTTTGATATGAATAGAGACTGGCTTCCAGTACAACTACCAGAGTCAAGAGCGCGTATTAAGACATTTCATAACTGGTATCCTAACATTCTTACAGACCATCACGAGATGGGATCTAACAGTAGCTTTTTCTTTCAGCCAGGTATACAATCTCGTACACACCCACTCACACCTGCGCTTAACCAAGAACTCACAAAGCAAATAGGAAACTACCACGCAGCAGCACTAGATAAAATAGGCAGCTTTTACTATACAGAAGAGAGTTTTGATGATTTTTACTACGGTAAAGGATCTACCTTTCCAGACATAAATGGTGGTATAGGTATTCTCTTTGAGCAAGGAAGTAGCCGTGGCCACGCTCAAGAAACAGAAAACGGTTTACTTGAGTTTCCGTTTACGATACGCAACCAGTTTACAGCTATATTATCTACCCTTGAGGCTGCACAAGGTATGCGCAAGCAATTACTAGACTACCAACGTGACTTTTTTAAGAACGCTCGAGGCGAAAAAGGAAGTGGCGCATATGCTTTTGGTAGTGAGAAAGATGCAGGTAGCGCATATCACCTAGCAGAGGTACTTAAAAGACATCAAATAAAAGTACACGAGGTTGCACAAGACTTCTCGCAAGATGGAGCAAACTTTAAAAAAGGAATGAGCTACATCGTCCCAAAAAACCAAAGACAGAGCCGCCTCATAAAAGCGATGTTTGAAAAGCGTACTACCTTTCAAGATAGTTTGTTTTATGATATAAGTGCTTGGTCTTTCCCACTCTCTTTTGGTGTAGATTTTACAGAAAATGCATCTTTAAGCAAAGCTGGCAACGAGATACAAGATTTAAAAAGAAAACCTACACCAGCAGTTGCCACAAGCACCTATGCATATCTTATGGAGTGGCACGATTACTACACCCCTAAGGCGCTCAATACCATACTTAATAAAGGTATAAGAGCAAAGGTGGGTATGCAAAAATTTAGTGTAGAAGGTATCTCTTATGACTATGGTACCATTATGATACCTGTGCAAAATCAATCGCTTAATAAGCAAGAACTAGCTAGTTTTATAAACGAAGTGGCACAAGATGCAAACGTCACCATCAAGGCAGTAAGTACTGGCCTCACAGAAGGTATAGATCTTGGTAGTAACCAGTTTAGAGCATTAGAGCCTGCTCGCGTGGCAATGATAGTAGGTGAAGGTATCAACCCGTATGATGCGGGAGAGATGTGGCACCTATTTGACACACGTTACAATATGCGTATCACAAAAATTGATACTAAAGATTTAGGTCGCGCAGACTTGTCTAGATACACAGATATTATCTTACCTAATTTATGGGGTAATGCTATAAATAAAGGCAACACAGATAAGATAAAACAATGGGTGCGATCTGGAGGAACTCTCATAGGTTATAAAAATGTAGCAAACTGGTTTGAAAGAAATAAGATGCTAGACATAGATTTTGTAAAAACTAAAAACCCTGCAAAAAACGTGAGCTTTGAGCAACGTAGAGATTTTACAGGAGCACAAGTAATAGGAGGTGCAATTTTTGAAGCAAAGCAAGATCGCTCACACCCTATTAACTTTGGATATACAGGTGATAAAGTATCTCTTTTTAGAAACACTACGCTATTTATAAAAGCAGACTCTACAAGTTACAAGAACCCTATACAGTATACTAAGTCACCATTACAAGCTGGTTACATCTCTAAGATTAATCTTAAGGCTATCCCAGAGACAAGACCTTTTGTACATCAGAGTACGGGTCGTGGTGAGGTTATCTTATTTACAGATAACACAAACTTTAGAGCGTTCTGGTATGGAACAAACAAACTGCTTATGAACGCTATTTTCTTCGGGAGCGAGATGTAATATTTATTTAAAAAAATCCATTTCAGATAATGAAAATAGATTATTCAACAAAGACAACGGCACAACTGCTCTCTAACTTAAATATGATTAAGGTGCTCATTGTTGCCCTACTCATTATCTTATCATTACTTATAGGTATATCTATTTATGGTATGCTCACAAAGGACGATAATGCCACATTTATAGCAACACTAGCGGTAGGCTTATGCTGTTCGGCAACATTGCCTATGCAGTTTATGTCTAAAAAAGCAATCAAGGCAGAATTAATAAAGAGAGAAGAGACATTATAAATAGAAACGTATTACGCTTTCGCGAAAGCGTACTCAACTCAATTATTTTTATAACTTTACACCACATTATGAATTTAGTCACAACATATAAACTTACCTCGTGCACACTGCTGCGCCAGACTTGATATGTTGTCACTATATGATTATAAAAAGTAACGATATTAAAGAGTCCGGCCACCACGCTGGACTCTTTATATTTATGGGCAAGCGTAGGTCTTAACAAGCTAACCAACCAACTGTATGAAAACACTACTGCGCAATTACCTTAAAACCTTTGATGGCCTATCAAGAGAGATCTGGTGGCTGTCACTCATCACGCTCATTAATAGATCTGGGGCGATGGTTATCCCGTTCTTGTCTATTTACCTCAATAAGAGTTTACATTTTAGCCTACAAGACGTCGCCTGGATAATGACTTCGTACGGTCTAGGTTCTTTTGCTGGTGCTTGGATAGGCGGTAAACTAAGTGATGTAATAGGGTATTATAAAGTCATCTTATTAAGCCTGTTACTCACTGGTATTAACTTTTTATGGGTAATGCACGTAGAGAGTTTCTGGATGATGTGTATTTCATTCTTTGTTCTTATTGCAGTGGCAGATATGGGACGCCCTGCTTTTTTTGTAGCACTAAGCGCCTACTCAAAACCAGAAAATAAAACGCGGTCATTAACACTCATTAGGCTCGCAATTAATCTAGGGTTTTCTGTGGGACCAGCTATAGGTGGTTTTCTTATAGCACTCGCTGGCTATAAGACATTGTTTTATGTAGACGGCATTACCTGCTTGCTTGCGGGTGTACTTATGATGCAAGTACTCAATCCTAAAAAGACTAAAGAGTTAGATAAAGAAGTAGTTGTTCAGAATCCAGTAAAACCTCTTAAGGATACGCCTTATGTATTATTCTTAATAGCACTTGCGCTTTTTGGGATCATATTTGTACAATATTTTTCTACTGTACCGCTTTATTACAAGGATGCCTATAAACTTGATGAAGACGCCATAGGTCTCATACTAGCGCTTAATGGCGCACTCATTGTTGTTTTTGAAATGCCACTCATAGCCTGGATGGAAAAAAAGGCGCTTACTAACGTGCAAAGCACCATTGTAGGTTTGCTTATGACGGGCGCAAGTTTTCTATTACTGCTGTGGGAGACTTGGGTAGGTGTTGTTGTGATAGGTATGGTAATCGCAACCTTTGGAGAGATGATTTCCTTCCCTTTTAGCAACAAATTTGCGTTAGACAGATCTAAGCTAGGGAGACAAGGAGCATATATGGGTGTTTACAGTATGTCATTTTCTGTAGCTCATATTTTTGGTCACAACAGCGGGATGCAAATTACTGCATATTACGGCTTTCAGACCACTTGGATATTTTTAATAGGCCTCACACTTATTGCCTGGCTCCTACTCTACATTGTAAAGAGAATGCTTGCTAAAGAAACCCTATGAGAACTCGTATCTTTATCATTAAAAAGAGAACCTAATGAAATACTATATACTACTACTTACAACGCTTATATTAATAGGTTGCAATACAGAACCTAAAACTATAGAACAGCCCGCTGTTACTAATAAGGTTGATAACGCTTTCGCGAAAGCAAAACCAGTACTAGACTCAACGCGCTACAATGTAGCCTTCTTAATTATGGATGGCACTTTTAACACAGAGCTTACGGCACCTTTTGACATTTTTCAGCATACTATTTATAGAGAAAATATAAAAGCGATGAATGTTTTTACAGTAGCAAATACCCTACAACCCGTGCGTACCTTTGAAGGGATGTATCTCCTACCAGACTTTGACTATACTAGCGAAGACCTACCTAAAATAGATATACTAGTTGTACCAAGTGCAGAGCATCACCTAGATACAGATCTGGAGGATGAAGCGCTCATTAACTTTGTAAAAAAAGTAGATAAAGAAGCTATGTATGTAACCTCACATTGCGATGGTGCTTTTGTACTAGCAAAGGCAGGTTTACTAGATAACAGTGTCTCAACGACCTTCCCGAGTGACATCGATAAGATGCGTGAGACGTTTCCTAATCTTGATATTAGGAAAGATGTATTATTTGTGCACGATGGGAAGTATATCACCTCTGCTGGAGGTGCTAAAAGTTTTGAAGCCGCTCTCTATCTTACCGAACTTCTTTACGGGGCAGAAATTGCAAGATCACTAGCTGGCGGGTTAGTGATAGACTGGAAACTAGATGATGTACCGCACCTCATAACAAAGTAATAATATGGAAAATTCAAAAATCACTACCGTCATATTTGACTTAGGAGGCGTTCTCATAGACTGGAGCCCCGAGTATGTATATCTCAAAGAATTTAGAGGCGATCGAGAGAAAATGGACTGGTTTTTAGAACACGTTTGTGCTTGGGACTGGAATGTAAATCAAGATGCAGGCTATCCATTAGAAAAAGCAACCCAAGAGCGCATAGCGATGTTTCCAGAATATGAAGAGCTCATAAAAATGTATTACGGTCGCTGGGAGGAGATGCTCGGTTTTACACACCTAGACACGCTCAAAATATTAAAAGAACTAGTAGATAATCCTGATTATAGAGTGCTAGCATTAACAAACTGGAGCGGAGAAACCTTTCCTGTTGCGCTAGAAAAGTTTCCTTGGCTGCAGTGGTTTGAAGGAATTCTAGTCTCTGGTGATGAGGGTACACGCAAACCTTTTAAAGAAATTTACGACCTTATGCTAGACAGGTATCATATTAATCCAGCAGAGGCTGTTTTTATAGATGACAGTCTTAACAATGTTGAGGGCTGTAAACGCTCTGGCATAGCCGGAATTCATTTTAAAAATGCAAAAACACTAGCTGTACAACTTAGAACACTAGGTGTACACGTAACTTTACAATAATTATATAATGATTAAAATATATCACAATCCTCGTTGTACAAAAAGTAGACAAGGTCTAGCATTGCTAGAAGAATCTGGAAAAGAATTTGA
>JAHDEV010000125.1 GCA_020628615.1 Dokdonia sp. | reverse complement strand
TCTTCATCACTATCTGGAAATAATAGTATATTTAAGTTCATTAATAGCTAAAACATTATGAAAGTTACTGCCGCCAAAGAAGAAAAGGTTGCACAAATGATATTTGCATCCATCTACCCACATTACTGGAATAGACTAGAAAAAAATGGCCGTACCAGAGAAGAGTTTCACCAAGTGCTAGAATGGTTTACGGGTTATAATGAAGCGACTTTACAATCGCTTATAGATGAGAAAGTAACCTTTAAGGAGTTCTTTGAGAGAGCAACCATACACCCTAATGCAGACTTAATAAAAGGAGTGGTTTGTGGCTATCGTATAGAAGAAATAGAAGACGAGTTTCTCTTATACAAGCAATGCAGACAGATGGAAAAACTTATAGACGAGCTAGCAAAAGGCCGCAAGATGGAGAAGATATTAAGAACGGCCAAATAGCATAACAAGTACCATAGGCACCCTCTTACTCTTAATGATTTTTTTCTAGCGATATAAAGATTTGGGTACGCTTTCGCGAAAGCGCACTTTGCCTCACTAAAATATATCCATCACAAAGAATTCATTTATAAGCAGCACAAAACACACATCACAACCAGTTATAATAGCCTGATATTAAATTATTTAAAAATAATTTCAAAATTTTTGTAAAAAAGTTTTTTGATTTAATTTTTTCGCTATGTTTACACCCTGATTCGGGTTTAGTAATATCGAATTGTCATAACGATGAAATCTTTTTTCATATTCGGGCTTAGAAGGATAAGGAAGTCTACTTCGAAAGCTGCTCTAGGGATAGAGACCCGAATTTTTAGGCTGACTTCTGAAGCAACTACTATTTTAAGATCACTAGCTCTTTATAGCTTTGATCCGTTTACGGTTTTCATTTTCCGTATCTGATTCTTATAGAATACCCCACCACTGCCCTACTACTGGGCCCACATCTCATATTACATATTTTACAACTTTATAATGAAGACAAAATACTTTGATCTTATAGATCAAACTTTTGATTTTCCGCAGGAAGAGTTCACTCTAAAAACAAATGAGCTCCAGTTCCACGGGATTGATTTAATGGCACTTATAAAAGAACACGGTGCACCACTTAAGTTTACATATCTACCTAAAATCTCTGATAATATAAACAGAGCAAAAACTTGGTTTGCAGCTGCTATAAAAGAACACAACTATGCTGGTAGTTATAATTACTGCTATTGTACTAAGAGTTCGCATTTTAAGCACGTACTAGACGAGGCTTTAAAAAATGATATTCATATCGAGACGTCATCTGCTTTTGATATAGATATTGTAGAAAATCTCAAGGCACAGGGCAAGATTAATAACGACACCTTTGTGATATGCAACGGGTTTAAACGTGACCAGTATGTTCAAAACATTGCACGCCTCATAAATAATGGTCATAAAAACTGTATCACAGTTATAGATAATTATGAAGAGATCACCCTACTAAGCGATGCTATAGATGGTAATTATAACATAGGTATACGTATCGCCTCAGAAGAGGAACCTAAGTTTGAGTTTTACACCTCTCGTTTAGGTCTGGGTTATAAAAACATCGTGCCCTTTTTTAATAAAGAGATTAAGGATAACCCTAAGGTTACCCTTAAGATGCTGCACTTTTTTATAAATACGGGCATACGTGACACCGCATACTACTGGAACGAGCTCCTTAAGTGTATGAAAGTGTATGTGTCTCTTAAAAAGGTGTGCCCATCACTAGATAGCCTTAACATAGGTGGTGGTTTTCCTATAAAAAACTCCCTCGCCTTTGACTATGATTATGCCTATATGGTGAGCGAGATTATAGGCCAGATTAAGCAAACTTGTGATGAAGCTGGCGTGGCAGTGCCTCACATTTTTACAGAGTTCGGCAGTTTTACGGTAGGAGAAAGTGGCGGTGCGATTTACCAAGTGCTGTATCAAAAACAACAAAATGATCGCGAAAAGTGGAATATGATTAACTCCTCATTTATCACAACTATACCAGATACCTGGGCGATAAACAAGCGCTTTGTAATGCTTGCTATAAACGGCTGGCAAAAGGAATATGAGCGCGTTCTGCTAGGTGGTCTTACCTGTGATAGTGATGATTATTATAACTCTGAGCAACATATGAACGGGATTTATCTTCCTAAATACAATAAGGATAAACCACTGTATATAGGCTTTTTTAATACAGGTGCTTATCAAGAGAGTATAGGCGGTTTTGGCGGGTTACAACACTGCCTCATCCCTACCCCAAAACACGTTTTAATAGATCGTGATGAAGATGGAAAACTTAAAACGACGGTATTTGCAGAGCAGCAAACCTCTGAGCAATTGCTATCCATTTTGGGATATGATTATGGGGTTAATGACGCTTTCGCGAAAGCGGAATCAAAAACAGCATCACACAGCAAACAAACAGTATAACAACACAAGTAAAAAAATTTAAATAAATTACAATGAAATCTCAAAAAACGTATGCCGGCATAGAAGAAAAATATGCCAGCGCCGAATCTTCAAAAATCGTATTAATCCCTGTCCCTTATGATGGTACAAGTACCTGGGGAAAAGGTGCAGATAAAGGTCCTGAAGCCTTTTTACACGCATCTGAAAATATGGAGCTGTACGATATAGAGACAGATACAGAGGTTTATAAACAAGGTGTATTTCTTGCAGATGCTCTTACAGGGCATAACACTCCAGAAGAAATGGTAGATGACGTACACAAGGAGGTAAAAGCTGCTATTTTACGCAATAAGTTTGTCACGATGATGGGTGGAGAGCACTCTGTATCTATAGGGGCTATACGCGCTTTTAATGAGTGTTATGATGACTTAACTGTATTACAACTAGATGCACACACAGACCTACGCAAGGAGTATGAAGGCTCTGTATATAATCACGCTTGTGCGATGTATGAAGCAAATGAGACTACAAACCTTGTGCAAGTAGGAATACGTAGTATGGATGCCTCAGAAAAAACAGTTCTCAATGAAGAGAATGTTTTTTATGCACACGATATGAGTACAGATGACTACTGGATGGACAATGCTGTAGAGCTTATGACAGATAATGTGTATATCACGCTAGATCTCGATGCCCTTGACCCTTCTATTATGCCATCTACAGGTACTCCAGAACCAGGAGGACTTTTATGGTATGAGACACTTGAGTTTTTAAGAAAGGTCTTTGAAGAAAAAAATGTGGTAGGTTTTGACATCGTAGAGTTATGCCCTAACCCTTCAGAAAAATCTTCAGACTTTCTAGCAGCTAAACTTTACTATAAAATGTTGAGCTACAAATTTATGGAGCAAGATGCAGATGAGGATAATGATAACCTCTATGCAAAAAATCAAAACACAATCACAAAGTTAAAATACGATCAAGATGAAGACTAAAGGAGCAATCTCTCAATTTATAGAGAAGTACTACCTGCACTTTAACGCGGCCTCTGTAGTAGATGCAGCAAAGGCCTATGAAGAGCAGCTTAGTAAGGGCTCAAAAATGCTTGTATCTCTTGCGGGAGCAATGAGTACGGCAGAACTAGGTAAAATATTTGCAGAGATGATACGTAAAGATAAAGTACAAATCATCTCTTGTACGGGTGCAAACCTAGAGGAAGATGTAATGAATCTTGTAGCCCACAGCCACTACGAGCGCGTGCCAAATTATCGTGATCTAACCCCACAAGATGAGTGGGATTTATTAGAGCGCGGCTTAAACAGAGTTACAGATACGTGTATCCCAGAAGAGGAGGCTTTTAGAAGAATACAAGAACATATTGTAAAAATCTGGAAAGATGCAGAGGCTGCCGGTGAGCGCTACTTCCCGCACGAGTTTATGTATAAATTATTACTCTCTGGAGTACTTGAAGAATATTATGAGATAGACATAAAAGACTCTTGGATGTATGCCGCTGCACAAGCAAATCTACCTATCATAGTGCCAGGTTGGGAAGATAGTACAATGGGCAATATTTTTGCTAGCTACGTGATGAAGGGTGAACTTAAAGCAAGTACTGTAAAATCTGGTATTGAGTATATGACCTATCTAGCAGACTGGTATACGGCAAACTCAGAAAATGGAATAGGCTTCTTTCAGATAGGTGGAGGTATCGCTGGTGATTTTCCTATTTGTGTTGTGCCTATGCTATATCAAGATATGGAGCGTACAGATACTCCATTCTGGAGCTATTTTTGCCAGATAAGTGACTCTACAACTAGCTATGGCTCTTATAGTGGTGCTGTGCCTAATGAAAAGATAACCTGGGGTAAACTAGATATGAACACGCCTAAGTTTATAATAGAAAGTGATGCCACCATCGTAGCACCACTCATATTTGCTTACCTCTTAGATATGTAATTATGAAAAGTAAGAACAATCCAAACCTCAATAGAGTAATCGTAGACTTCAAGAAGTTAACTCCTGAGATACTTGCCCTAGTGGTTGAGAAATATCCCTACGGTTATGATGATAGTGACATCATACGTTTTAGAAACGTAAAAGATGAAGTTGTAAAATGTATAGAAATTATTACTGAAGACACAAAATACCTAGTAAAAATTAGTGCAAAACTAGAACGTGTGATGGAACAATATGATGAGGATGACTACGAGTCATACCAAGATAATGATCCCGAAGCGGTACAAGATCCTTTTGAAAAAGATGAGGACCTAGAAGAATAATGAAAACTGGAGATATACACCACATTGAGCTCAAGTATCTTGAGCTCAATGACTATCAAGAACTTAAAACGACTATGATATCTGCATATACAAATATGCCAGATTCATACTGGGAGGAGAAGCACATATCAACATTGATTAAAAAGTTTCCGAAGGGACAAGCGGTTATAAAAATTAATGGACAAATTGCCGGCTGTGCACTATCTATTATTGTCAACTATGACGATTTTGAAGATGATCACACTTATAAAGATATTACTGGCAACTATACGTTTTCTACCCATTCAGATAATGGAGATGTTCTTTATGGTATAGATGTATTTATCAAACCAGTATATAGAGGGCTGCGCTTAGGGAGAAGGCTTTACGATTATCGTAAAGAGCTATGTGAAGAACTTAACTTAAAAGGAATCGCCTTTGGCGGTAGAATGCCTAATTACAGTCTATATGCAAAAGATCTTAAACCTAAAGAGTATATTGAAAAAGTTAAGCGCAAAGAGATAAATGACCCAGTACTAAACTTTCAAATCTCTAATGACTTTCATCCAGCAAAAGTTATGAGAGGCTACCTAGAGGGAGATAAAGCCTCTGGAGAGTATGCTATCCTTATGGAGTGGGATAACATTTACTACAAGAAGCCATCTAGAAAAGCTGCTACAAAAAAATCAAATGTACGTCTAGGGCTTATACAGTGGCAAATGCGACCTTACAATAGTCTAGAGGAGCTGCTTAACCAAGCAGAATATTTTATAGATGCCGTGGCTGGTTACAGGTCTGACTTCGTGCTGTTTCCTGAGTTTTTTAATGCACCACTTATGGCAAGGGATAACCATCTTAAAACATCAGATGCGATAAGAAAACTTGCAATGCATACAGAAGCTATAGTTCAACAGTTTTCAGAATTTGCTATAACCTATAATATCAATATTATAGCAGGAAGTATGCCCGAGATAAGAGATGAGCGCTTATACAATGTAGGCTATCTATGTAGACGTGATGGCAGTACAGAGCGTTATGAAAAACTACACGTTACTCCAGACGAGGCCAAAGTATGGGGTATGCAAGGTGGTAGCGAGCTTAAAACATATGATACAGACTGCGGTAAAATAGGAATATTAATATGCTATGATTCTGAGTTTCCAGAGTTAAGTAGACTTCTAGCAAATGAAGGAATGGATATACTATTTGTCCCCTTTCTCACAGATACACAAAATGGGTACTCAAGAGTGCGCCACTGTTCACAAGCTAGAGCGATAGAAAATGAGTGTTATGTAGCAATTGCTGGTAGTGTGGGTAACTTACCTAATGTAGAAAATATGGATATACAGTTTGCACAATCTATGGTGTTTACTCCTTGTGACTTCTCCTTCCCTACTAATGGCATAAAAGCAGAAGCAACACCAAATACAGAAATGATATTAATTGCAGATGTTGATCTGGATTTACTAAAAGAACTCAATCAATTTGGCGCGGTAAAAAATTTACGTGATAGACGCACAGACCTTTTTGAAGTGGTTAGAA
>JAHDEV010000004.1:13127-45029 GCA_020628615.1 Dokdonia sp. | reverse complement strand
GGCTTAATTAGAAAGTCAGTACCACTATAAGAGATTGTTAATATTAAAGCCTGTAATGCGGTTTTTTTACGCTTTCGCGAAAGCGTACTTCTAACCCATTTGACCCACTTTAAAAATCTAACGAATTTGCTAAAATAAATAAGGAATAAGTCGGTATGTATTTTTCTTATATGAGGTGTAGCTGTCGCCAAAAGTAGTTAAAAGTAATTGCTCTTCTTTGTATGTCTTTAAAACAAGAACAGTAAAAAGACCTCCATATAGAATAGAATTAATAATGTTAAGAGGAATAAAAGCAGCCGGAATTAAGAACAAAAGAATACCGGTATACATAGGGTTGCGCAAGATTCGATAAGGACCACGGGTTACTAAAGCTTCAGATTTAACCTCAGGTTGCACATTAAAATTCCCGATACGCATTGCAAGTACTCCCCATAAAGCTATTGCTAACCCACAGACCTTAAACAGCAGGGGTATATACTCCACACTAAAACTTACTGAATTGTAGAGTAGGGCGCCTATAAGTAAACCTTGTGCAATGACGAGTAATAATGAAGATCGAGACACGATGTAAATTTACTAGGGTTTTGTGTATTAAAAAAGGGTTACGATATCGTAACCCTTTTAATAATTTTATAATCCGTAGATGTCATTATAAAGATGAACGTAGTTCTCTTTAATGATTTTACGTTTAAGCTTCATAGTAGGAGTGAGGTGACCACTCTCTACCGTCCAGGCATCTGGAGTAAGTCTAAAGGCTTTTACCTTTTCCCACTTTGCAAAGCTCTCGTTTGCCTCGTCAACTTCTTTTTGGTAACGTGCTTGCACTTCTGGATTTGCAATGAGATCTTTTTGTGAGGTGTAAGACACGTTTTTCATTTTTGCCCAGTCTTCTAGAAACTCAAAATTAGGTTGTATTAATGCAGCTGGCATTTTTTGCCCTTCACCTATAACCATTATTTGCTCTATAAAACGTGATTGCTTAAATCTGTTTTCTAATAATTGTGGTGCAACATATTTACCTCCAGATGTTTTAAACATTTCCTTCTTACGATCTGTAATTTTAAGGAAACCATCTTCATCTATGTGACCTATATCACCTGTGTGGAAGTATCCATTTTTAAGGACTTCGTTTGTTTTTTCTGCATCTTTGTAATACCCAAGCATTACATTAGGTCCTTTTACAAGGATCTCTCCGTCTTCTGCAATTTTAACTTCAACACCTTTAATAAGTTTTCCTACAGTACCTATTCTAAAATTACCACCACGCATATCATTTACAGAACAAACTGGAGAGGTCTCTGTAAGACCGTATCCTTCCATAACACCCATTTGTGCAGCGTTGTAAATTCTAGCTAGACGTGGTTGTAGTGCAGCACTACCAGAAGCAATCACTTTAAGATTACCTCCTAAAGCTTCTTGCCATTTTGAGAAGATAAGTTTACGAGCTATAGCAAGTTTACGCTCATATAACCAGCCATTTTTGCCATATGGTTCATATTCTAAACCTACATCTACAGCCCAGAAAAATAGTTTTTTCTTTATACCTGTAAGATCTGCTCCCTTTGCAATAATTTTGTCGTATACCTTTTCTAGTAGTCTAGGTACAGCTGTCATAATCTCAGGTTTTACTTCCTTAAGGTTGTCTGAGATAGTCTCTAGCGACTCTGCAAAGTAGATTGCTACACTGTTGTACTGATATAGATACGTAATCATACGCTCATATATATGACAAATAGGTAAAAAGCTCAATGCCTTAATACCTTCACCCGCAGTAGGTACACGTTCTGTGCTTGCTATTGCGTTACTCACAATATTTCTATGCGATAGCATCACACCTTTAGGTCTTCCGGTAGTCCCAGAAGTATAAATCAGGGTAGCAAGATCATCTGTCTTTACAGAGTCCATAAGCGCTTGTACTTCTGGTTGATTACTATCATCTGCTCCTTGATCTAATACCTGTTGCCAGTTATCACAACCGTCTATATCATCAAAAGAGTATACTCCTTGTAAGGATGGTACTTTGTCTTGAGCTTCTCTAACTTTTGCTAAAGTTTCTGTACAAGAAACAAATACATATTTACTCTCAGAGTGGTTTAATACATATGCATAATCTTCGGCAGAGATGGTAGGGTACATAGGTACGTTTTGAGCACCTATTTGTAAAATACCTACATCACAGATATGCCATTCTGTGCGGTTAGTCATTGAGATAACTGCAATTTTATCATCAGGTTTTACACCTAATCGTAATAGACCTCTACTAAAAGCATTTGCTTTATCAATATATTCTTGCGTAGATGTCTTAATCCATTCTCCATTTACTTTCGTACAAAGGGCATCTGGCAGGTTGTTTGTTTCCAGTTGATGATAAGGAAAGTCAAATAATCTAGTAATTTCCATAAGTTTCATTTAATTCGGTGACAAAATATGAAAAAATACACGGTTTCTATTGAGTTATTCTTAAAATAAGGCACGATATTTTACAATTTGGAGATATTACATTGATTTTCTATAAGATGCGTTTTTGCTTAATTCTTAACAATTTTAAAAATCGCGCTATTTTCAGGGGTTTTAAGCTCCAAAAAATAAATTCCAGGGGTAAGACTGCTGTAATCTATAAAAGCATTTCCCTGTTGTTTTCTGGACCTTAAAACTTCTTTTCCTAATACATTGTATACGATAGAGCTATAAGATGGTAGCGTAGTACGCACCGTTAGAATGTCTTTAACTGGGTTAGGAAAAAGTTTAAAGGCGGCATTTAAATCCACTGTTTCTACCTGCAGCGCCTCATCTGTAATTACAGAAAAATTAAGATCATCATAATAAAAACCATCTCTTGTTACAGCTCCATCAGAAACAAGTCTAAATCTGGCCAAGATAACCTCACCTATATAATCACTTAAATTAATTTCCTCAAATACCCAGTCATTCTGTACTCCATCATATAAAGGCTCTCCTACTGGTTGTGCATTAGTTCCTGCACTTGTATAATTACCACACTGTGGCTCCCAGCTGGCACCATTATCTATAGATATTTCAAATTGTACATAATCCCAAGTATTTTCAATATCCCACTTTGCATAAAATGATACAGCTGCAGCTGTACTTTGAGTAAGATCTATGGGGTTTATAAGTGTAATACTACTATTTTCATTATTGTTATAATTACCAGAAGGTGAATCTGTAATAGATGATGAAGGTGATACAAAAGTGGAACTTGTTACTCCCCAGCTAGTATTCTCATAACTATCTATTGTATCTCCATTATCAACAAATACATTAGTTAACGCTCCGTATACTTTGCTTACACGGATATTATTATCATAAAATCCATTGTTAACCACGAGATCAAATTCTATACTATCACCTATCTCAATAGTAGGGTCTAGTGTATAAGTAATTGTTCCGCTTCCAGTTTCTAATGGCGCTAGAGCATCAAAATTTACAGCACTACCATTACTAGTAATATTGCTTGATACAGGGCTAAAGCTTACGATAAAGTCTCCAGTACTTGCAACTCCTAATCGTTTTAAATCAAAAGAGGTCGAGAGAGACGTGTTTTCTCCTACAAAGCTATTTGTAGTCTCTACAAGAGCGCCATAATTTGTTGCCATCTGTGCAGCCGTGAGGTTCATAAACATCATCTCTTGTGAAATAGATACAATCTCACTTGCTGGTGGCCAGAAAGAGGTTCCTATCTCTGGAGTAAAGGCAAAAATTTTATCGTGCGTACCTACTGTACCGTACATAAAATCATCACTCTCACCAGCAAATGGGTTATCTCGTATAGGAGTGTAACCGTTTATAGAGGTGAGTTGTGCACCTAGACCTTGATAAAGTGCATCATCTGGAGTCGCGACATTTGCATACCCAAATGGATAATACAACAACTCACCAAAGGTGTGATTATTGAGTGCCAGCACAAAGTTATGTTGCTCTACAAACCATTTTATAGCTTGATTTTCTATCTCAGAAAATGGCCCTGTACCGTGATAAGTGTTAGACCCCGGATTTGTAGATGATCCTGCGCCTCCCCAAGAGCCATTATTAGGATCTCCATTTATGTGGTAATCATAATTTCTATTGTTATCTACACCGTTACCATTCTTTCTATTTTTACGCCATAGTCCACCTCCATTAGGATCAGTCACTTGATTATATATATAACCATCTGGATTTATGACAGGTACAAAATAGAGCTCCGTGTTATCTACTATGGCTTTTACTTCTAGATTATCTTCATAATTTTCTAATAAGTACCACATATAATAAACAAGCTGCATAAGTGACATAGGCTCACGTGCGTGATGTATAGCCGTATATAGTATTTCTGGTTCGATTTCATCAACATTGGGGTTATCACTTATTTTAAGCCAATATATAGGGTTAGAACCTATGGATGGTGTTACAGATGTATCTGGCTCGCCTTCTGTGAGAAAATCACTTATAGGCGCCTTAGTAGTAATGAGATCAGGATATTGCGCTGCCATTTCATCAATCTCATTTAGAAACTCTTGGTAGGTGAGATATCCTCCCATAGAACCTTGATTAAAATTTACTGGGGTAGGGTAACTAGCTTCACTTGTTGAGCAGCTTGTGTTTTGTTGTTGAGATTGTGATCTATTGCTTTGAGATTTATAAAATGAGGCTACATCATTTATTAAAATGTCTACTTTATAACCACTTTGTCTAGCCAGATTTATCTCATCTGTAGAGAAGTCTGAGATTACAAAAGTACCTTCCTTATGGACTACGTGGTCTACGGCTACATCTATATTTTTGAGATTTTGAAGCGTGTGGCTGCTTGATAGATATATTTTTGCTTTATGATATGTTAAAGGGGTTTGTTGCGCTTTCGCGAAAGCGTAAATACATAATATACAAAGTATGCTGAGTAATTTTTTCATCAAGGTGCCTTTTAAAACAATAGCGTTTATAAAGATATAACACTTCTAGACTTGAATCTCCTACTTATTAAAGTATATAAAAAAAGCCTAAGCTTATAAAGCTTAGGCTCTGGATTATCCACTATATTGAGGGGGAATTATAGGGATAATTTATGTAACAATTTTTCTGCTACTAGCTCTGAAGAAGCTGGGTTTTGACCAGTAATAAGAAGTCCATCCTCAACTGCAAATTCACCCCAGTCTGCAACTTTTTCATACTTACCTCCGTTTGCAATGAGCATATCTTCTACTAAGAATGGCACTACATCTGTAAGTTGTACAGCATCTTCTTCAGAATTTGTAAAACCTGTAACACGTTTACCGCTTACTAGTGGTGTACCATCTTCATTTTTTGTGTTCTTGAAGATAGCTGGTGCGTGACATACAGCAGCTACTGGCTTCTCATTTGCATAAAAGCTCTCAATAAGGGCGATAGAGTTTTTATCTTCGGCTAGATCCCATAATGGTCCGTGTCCACCTGGATAAAAAACAGCATCATAATCTTCTTGACTAACCGTCTCTAGCTTGATCGTTGCAGCAAGTTTATCTTGCGTTTCTTGGTCTGCAAAATATCTTTTGGTTGAAGGTGTTTGTGCATCTTCTGTATTACTTTTTGGGTCTATAGGTGGTTGTCCTCCTTTAGGCGAAGCGAGCGTGATGTCTACACCTTTATCCTTAAGTAGGTAATACGGAGCAGCAAACTCCTCTACCCAAAATCCTGTTTTTTCTCCTGTGTCTCCTAAGTCTTCGTGACTTGTTAAAACAAATAGTACCTTTTTCATAGCATTTTCTTTTTTTGATTCTACATTAGTTAAAGTAGTTACTTCGTTTTCATTTCCTTGTTTACAAGACAATGCAACTGCAAGTAATACAATCGCTGTGAGCGTTTTTTTCATTTGTATCAATTTCTGAATACAAAAATACGGGGCTCAATTTCTCAAAAAATTGATTTATGATAATAAAAGGTATTTTTAACTATCCTTTGGCAATTTCCTTACGTATGCGGCTTAAACTTTCGGTAGTTATTCCTAAGTAAGATGCTATATGATAGTTCTTTACCGTTTTTTCTATAGTAGGGTAGGTGGTAATAAAACTGTGGTAACGCTCCCTTGCAGATAAGGAGATATTACCCAGAATACGCTTCTGAAAACTAGCAAAAGCTCCTTCCATTTTTTTTCTAAAAAAGGATTCAAGCGACGGGATGTTCTCGTAGAGATTATCTAATTTTTCCTTAGGTAATTTATAAATCACCGCATCTTGAAGACACTCTATAGTGACAATGGCTGGCGTCTTTGTAAAGTATGCTGTATAGTCACTTATCCACCAATCATTTATGGCAAACATAAGAGTGTGTTCCTTACCAACAGTATCTGTAAAATAGGAGCGAAGACAGCCACTATGCACATAGTATTGATCTATTACAACCTGGTTTACATCTATAAGAATTTCTCCTTTTTTTACATCAATGCGCTCCATCCCTTGATTTACAAGGTTTACGGCTATAGTATCAAGATCTACATTCTTAAAAATTTGCGCTATGATATTTTTATTTTCCAGAATTATAAAGTGTGTGGTATGAGTAAATATACGCTTTCGCGAAAGCAAAATAAAAACTCCCACGATCTTTAAAAGAGCGTGGGAGTTTTAAATATGTTTTGACTTAAAATTAAGCGTTTTTCTCAACCCAAAGTCTTGCATTTACAAAAGCTTCTAGCCAAGGACTTACCTCATCTGTATGTGCAGTAGGGTAGTGTGCCCAGTTCCAAGGGAAGGTAGATCGCTCTATGTGTGGCATAGTTGCAAGGTGACGCCCTGTGGTATCACAAATCATTGCGGTATTAAAGTCAGATCCATTAGGGTTTGCAGGGTACCCTTCATAACCATAGGTGGCAACAATATCGTAAGCATCTTTGCCCATAGGTAAATTAAATTTGCCTTCTCCGTGAGATATCCATACGCCTAGCGTAGTACCTTCTAGTGAAGATAACATTACACTGTTATTCTTTTCAATTTTTACAGAGGTAAAATTGCTCTCGTGCTTGCGACTATCATTATGAGACATCTTTGCAAGTTGCTTATGCTCTGGATTGATAAGGTCTAGTTCTAAAAACAACTGGCAACCATTACAAATACCTACAGAGAGCGTATCCTCACGAGCAAAGAAATTCTTTATTGCCTTGTTAGCTTTCTCATTATATTTTATAGCTCCTGCCCAACCCTTTGCAGATCCAAGTACATCACTATTTGAAAAACCACCTACAGCTCCTAAAAACTGGATGTCTTCTAGCGTCTCTCGTCCTTCTATTAAGTCTGTCATATGCACATCCTTAACATCAAAACCAGCTAAGTACATTGCATTTGCCATCTCACGCTCAGAGTTACTTCCTTTCTCTCTTAATATTGCGGCTTTAGGTCTAGGTTTACTTTTGTCAAGCACAGGTTTTTTACCCGTAAAATGCGTAGGGAATGTATAGTTTAGCGCCTGATTTTTATAATTATCATAACGATCTTGAGCAAGACCATTTGCTGTTTGCTTGCTATCTAGTAAGAATGATGTTTTAAACCAAGTATCACGTAGTGAACTCACGTTAAGACCCATCTCGACACCGTTGCTCTTAATTACAAGCTCTGCGGTATCTGTTACATTTCCTATTTTAAAGAAGGCTACATTATTAGCTGCAAGGACATCTTCTACACCAGCATCTGCCTGAAAGACAACACCAGCATTTTCTGAGAACAGTAATTTTATTAGATCTTGTTCTCCAATTTCTGTGAGATCAAGACTTGCACCAAGATTTGTGTCTGCAAAGCAAAGTTCGAGTAGTGTAGTTATAAGACCACCACTAGCTACATCGTGTCCTGCTTGTATTTTATTATCTTTTATTAACTCTTGTAAGGTGTTAAAAGCTGTTTTGAAGTTATCATCACTTACAACAGTAGGAGCTTCATTACCTATGCTATGGCATACTTGCGCAAAACTAGAGCCACCTAGTTTATGACTATCACCAGACATATTGATGTAATAAATAGCACCACCATCCTTTTGAAGCACTGGCTCTACTACTTGATTTATATTATTACAGCTACCTGCGGCACTTATCACAACGGTACCTGGAGCTATCACATCTCCATCTGGATATTTTTGCTTCATCGAGAGACTGTCTTTGCCGGTAGGTACGTTTATACCTAGGTTAATAGCCATCTCAGATATAGCTTCTACTGCTTTATAGAGTCGAGCATCTTCGCCCTCATTTTTACAAGGCCACATCCAGTTTGCAGATAGACTCACAGACTGTAATCCATCTGTAAGTGGTGCCCACACAATGTTTGTAAGAGACTCTGCGATACTGTTTTTACTACCAGCTACTGGGTTTATAAGTCCAGAAACAGGTGAATGGCCTATTGAAGTTGCAATACCTTCTGTACTCTTAAAATCCATAGCCATCACACCTACATTGTTTAAAGGAAGTTGTAACGGTCCAACACATTGTTGCTTTGCAACACGGCCACCTACGCAGCGATCTACCTTGTTAGTAAGCCAGTCTTTACAAGCTACAGCTTCTAGCTGCAAGACCTGCTCTATATAGTCGTGTATATTACCTAACTCATAAGTAGGCTCTTTATAATTACGTGCTACCGTAACATCTGTCATTATGGTTTTAGGCGAACTACCAAACATATCATCTAGGTGCAAATCCATAGGACTTTTTCCTGTGGTAGCACTTTTAAATGTGAACCTGTGATCTGTCGTCACGTCACCTACTTCATACATAGGAGATCTCTCACGATCTGCTATGCGTTGTAGTGTGTCTATATCTTCCTTTCCTATAACTAGTCCCATACGCTCTTGAGACTCGTTACCTATAATCTCTTTTGCAGATAGAGTAGGGTCACCTACGGGAAGTTTGTCTAAATCTATAAGACCCCCAGTATCTTCTACAAGTTCTGACAGACAGTTTAAGTGTCCACCAGCACCGTGATCGTGTATAGATACAATAGGGTTTACATCACTCTCCACCATACCACGTACGGCATTTGCAGCACGCTTTTGCATTTCTGGATTAGAGCGTTGTACGGCATTAAGTTCAATACCTGAGTCTAGAGCACCTGTATCTGCACTTGACACTGCAGCACCACCCATACCTATTCTATAATTCTCACCACCTAGTATTACAATTTTGTCACCATCTTGGGGTGTATCTTTTAAGGCCTGTTCTTTCTTTCCGTAGCCTATACCTCCGGCTTGCATAATTACTTTGTCATAACCTAAACGTTGTCCATCTTCTTGATGCTCAAAAGTGAGCACTGAACCGGCTATGAGTGGTTGTCCAAATTTATTTCCAAAGTCTGAAGCTCCGTTTGATGCTTTTATAAGAAGGTCTATTGGGTTTTGATAAAGCCATTTTCTTTCTTGCATACCCTGTTCCCAAGGGCGATCTTGCTCAAGTCTTGAGTACGGTGTCATATATACAGCAGTACCCGCTAGTGGTAATGAGCCTTTACCACCTGCTAGTCTATCTCTTATCTCACCTCCAGAACCTGTAGCAGCACCATTAAATGGTTCAACCGTAGTAGGGAAGTTGTGAGTTTCAGCTTTGAGAGAGATTACAGATTCAAATTCTTTTTCTGTATAATAGTCTGGCTTATCTGCTGTTTTTGGGGCAAATTGTGTTGCCTTAGGTCCTTCTATAAAGGCAACATTATCTTTATAAGCAGAAACAATCGTATTTGGATTTATGGCAGAGGTCTTTTTTATGAGTTTGAATAAAGAAGATGGCATTTCTTCGCCGTCTATTACAAACGTTCCATTAAATATCTTGTGACGACAGTGCTCAGAGTTTACTTGGCTAAAACCAAAAACTTCAGAGTCTGTGAGCGGTCTTCCTATTTTGGCTGCTACACCTTCTAGATATGTCACTTCCTCATCACTAAGCGATAGCCCTTCTTTTTCATTATATGCGGCAATGTCTGTTATAGGGAGAATTTCTTCTGGTGTAACCTCAATATCAAAAATAGTTTGGTCTAATGATTCAAACTGTTGAGAAATCATTGGGTCAAAAGTTGTTTCCGCTTTCGCGAAAGCGAACTCCTCAATTCTCACAATACCGGTAATACCCATATTTTGAGTAATCTCAACAGCATTAGTACTCCACGGAGTAATCATAGCTGCACGAGGGCCAATAAAAAAAGCGTCAATAGTAGACGCTTCAATTTGTGGGGAGTTGCCAAAAAGCCATACAAGCTTAGCAATATCTTCTTGTGTAAAGTCTTGTGTAGTTTGCACCGCATACACAGTGTTCTGAGGGTTACCAAAAAAGTGGATCATCCGAGTGGTTTTGTTGTGTGTTTTTGAAAAAGTAAAATTACTCAATATTTATTTATGTTAATGGTAGGAATTAAGGAGATTAAAATGTTTATTAAATGAGTTGTTAACCACAACCGTGAATAAAATATTATTATGTCGTATCTTTCTGATATACAACTATAAACAATCCAAAAATGATAAGAAAATTACTTGCAATTTCTTTACTAGTAATGAGTATGTCGGTATTTGCACAAGAAACACAACCTGTTTCTACTGTAGGTACTGGAACTTATTTAGGTAAAACAGAACCCCTACGAGATTTCCCCACTCTTTCTTCAAGTCCAAGTTATGGATTTTCTGAACTCAACATTGTTGAAAATAACTTTGGCGTTTCACCTGGAGCGTCACAAAGTGCACTGCCGCTTAATGGTGATCCAGTAAGCCAGCGTACGATGGGAGAAAATATGAGCTACGCGCCCATAGTAAACTTTGATGGAGCAAATGCTTCTGAAGGCCAAGCTACACCACCAGATCCTTCTGGCGCTGTAGGACCTAATCACTATGTACAAGGTGTTAACCTTGTGATCAAAATATATGACAAAATAGGTAACCTACTAGCCGGACCTACATCATTAGGAGAATTTTTAGGTAATGGCGCAAATAATGGAGATCCTATTATTATGTATGATCAACTTGCAGATAGATGGTTTGTAAGCCAATTTCAAACATCTAACAATGCCTTAATTATAGGTATATCTGAAACTCCAGACCCTACAGGCGCTTATTTCTTATATGAATATCCACTAGATTCATTTCCAGATTATCCACACTATGCAATTTGGCCAGATGCCTACTATCTTACATCTAATAAAGGTGGCGCAACCACATACGCATTAGACCGTGACGCATTACTTGCTGGTGAGGCAAATCCAGCAATACAAGGTTTTAATTTACCTGGGGTTATTGCAAACCCTAATACAGTATTTAGCCCAGAACCAGCAAACCTAACAGGATTTTCATTTCCTCAGGGTGACGTACCAGGCTACATTGTTTATTTACAAGATGATGGATGGGGAGCGGCTTTTGATCATCTAAAAGTATGGGAACTGGATATAGATTTTGATAATCCGGCAAACTCAACGGTATCTGCGCCTTTAGAAATACCAACAGCCCCTTTTGATTCATTTATTGCACCTTTTGGGGCAGGAGAACTTGATCAACCAGGAACGGCTCAAAAAATTGATATGATAAGTGGTGTTATTTCTTATGCAGCAAACTATAGAACTTTCGAAAATCATAACTCGTGGCTTATAACCTTTAATGTAGATGTGAATAGTGATAATACGACATCTGGTATACGCTGGATAGAGTTGCGTAATAGCGATACAGAGCCTTGGTCAATATTTCAAGAAGGGACTTATGCACCAGATGATGGTAATAGTAGATTTATGGGAAGTGGAGCAATGGATGCTCAGGGTAATATAGGCCTTGCCTTTAATGTAGGCGGACCAGATCTAGAGGTGGGTATTAGTTATACTGGACGTTTTGACGGCGATGCACCTGGAGAAATGACGGCAGCTGAGCAAATTATAGTAGAAGGTGGAGGAATACAGTCTAATACAAATCGCTTTGGAGATTACTCTCACCTTACTATGGATCCAGATAACTTTACATTCTGGCATACATCAGAATATTTCTCTGCCGACAATTTTTGGAATACACGCATCGCGTCTTTTAATCTTTCTGCTGGTTTTGAAACAGACTTAGGTGTTCTTTCTATAGTGACTCCAGAAGATGGAGCACTTACCAATACAGAAACTGTAGAAGTTACCGTACGTAACTTTGGAACAGTAGCTCAAAGTGATATTCCTGTTACCTTAACTTTAGATGGTGTCGAAATTGCAAATGAAGTTATCGCTGGGCCTATTGAACCGGGTACTGCTATAAATTACACATTTACTGCTACGGCAGATATGTCTACCGAAGGACAAACTTATATACTTGAAGCTACAACTGGATTATCTGGAGATCAGGCCGCTGTTAATGACTCTGCGATTAAAGAAGTAATGCACTTATTTAAGACAGATGTTGGGGTTACAGCACTAATATCACCTGTAGATGCATCAGGATTAACAGATGTTGAAACTATAACTGTAGATATTACAAACTTTGGTTCTCAAGATCAAACGGGATTCCCTGTGCAATACACAATAAATGGAGGCACTCCTGTTGTCGAAACTTATACTGAGACTCTAACAGGAGCTAGCACGGCCACATTCTCCTTTGCTACCACTGCAGATCTTTCTAGCATAGGATCTTATGACTTTGTGATCGAAACTACCTTAACTGGTGATCAAGTAGTGGATAATAATACATTTACCACTACCATTGAAAATCAAGTATGCTTACCAGCGGCTTTAAATGGATGTAATGTAGACGGTATTAAGCAATTTATTCTTAATACAATAAGTGCAGATGATGGTGCAGATGGGTGTAATACAGAACCAGATGGTAGTCCAGCTGGATATGCAGATAGAACAGACTTGAGCACAGAATTAAGTAATCTTGCTGGATCAAATGTATATACATTACGAGCAAGGCAAAACTGGGGAGGCGGAGCCGGTGTAGAGGCGCTTTCTGTATGGATTGATTTTAATGATAATGGAGGTTTTGAACCAGAGGAACAGCTTATAGTTGGTGAATTTTTTCAATCATCAAATGTACTAGAAGACTTTACACTTGCTATACCTGAAGGAGCAGCTCTAGGATCACACAGGCTTCGAGCAAAAGCAATTGACACTTCTGCAAATGGTGATATAAATAATCCTTGTAGTGATTTTTCATTTGGTGAAGTACAAGATTATACCGTGGTAATTACAGATCAATTGCAAACCGCAGATATAGGTGTGGTTGCTATAACAGCACCAGAGTCTGGTGTAGAGCTAGGTAATCAAGATGTTACCATCGAGATGTCAAATTTTGGTTCTTTAGAGCAGGTAGATTTTGATGTACAGTACACGATTAATGGTGGCACTCCAGTTGTAGAAACTATTGATACAGCAATAGGTCCTGGATCATCTATTTCTTATACTTTTTCGCAGCAAGCTGATTTAAGCGAAATCACGACCTATGATATCGAAGCAAGAACATTACTCGCATCTGACTCTAATGGTACTAATAATGCCGCTACAACTACTGTAGAATCTACACTAACAGTAGACGATCTAAGTGCAGACTTTTCTGAGCTCACGGTAACTAAACTTGAAAATAATAATTTTGATGTGATGCTTACTACAAATTTTGATGGTCAAGTTTACGTCGGGTTATCAAATATTTTGGGACAACAATTAAAGTATAAACCTATTGCGAAGGATGCAAATGGGTATCGTGTAAATCTTGACTTATCAAGTCTTTCTTCTGGGATCTATGTTATCAAGGTTAACGACTTAGGAGGTGATTTTGTAAAAACAGCTAAAATTCTAGTCGAGTAAATTTATTTTTTACCTTAAACAAAAAGGGATAGACCTAGTGGTCTATCCCTTTTTGTTATTTAAATAACTACATATATTTATGAAACTAGTTTATAACTAGTCTTTTTGAAGCATCATTAATTTGTAATATATACATACCAGATGAAAGATTTGAAACGTCTAGTGTTTTATGTCTTTTATGGTTAGATGTAGTCTCATTATATAAAACCTGTCCTAATAAGTTATATATTTTTAAAGAAGTAATATCTTGATTGCTTTCAATTTGAACTACCGTATTTGCTGGATTAGGAAAAATGCTAGCCTCTACAAACTCAGAAGAAGGAGCAGAGAGCTCTCCCCAAAAATCCTCTGCAGGCTCACCACCCCAAATATTTGTAGCCAGTATAGGATTGTCTATAAATGGATTTCTGCTTCCATATTCTGCCTCTAGAGGGTCATTGCGTTGCATCTCTACTTCAGATACTGGATCTTCTACATTCCATTCTAAAAATAGCTGTAACATTTGTGTGTCACCTTGTAATGGTCCTTGCCCCACAAGTGATGGTAAACATTGCTCACCATAACGCACATACATATACATCATTGCTCGTGCCACATCACCTTTCCATTCATCACCAGGATACCAGTCTCCCGAACCTACGTCACCAGAGTTTCCACTGCCATCGTTAAACTTTTTTGATCCTCTATTACCATTGCGCTGTACATCACTAGGTCGTAAGTTATGGGGATCTGCTACAATACCATTACTACTATTACTTGCCGAACCCATAGGTGGGTTTGCTAGGCTTCGTGGGAAGGTATGCTCTCTATTATACTCACAGTTATCTCCGCCAAATTCATTATTTGATCTTGTAATGTCTGTAGTACAGTTACCATCGTTATCATTAAAACCATAAATAAGTAAAACCTCAGAGTCATCCTCAGGATTTGCATCTGTTATTTTTGTGGTATCTCTAAAATCTCCGTAAGTATAATTTTCATTATGTACTGAGAGTTTCAGTCGTAACTCTTGTAATAAATCGGTACCCGTTAAATATACCGCAGTATCGTCATAATACGATTGCTGAGCTATAGTTAGAAAGGGTAGGGTGAGTAAAAGTAAAAGTGAGGAATATCTTTTCATAGTCTTCTTTTATTGCTTTCGCGAAAGCAAAGCCATATAAAATCCATCATATCCAGATTTTGCTGGGCTTACTGTTTCTTCTTTATCTAATGTGAATTTTTGACCTTGTTCAGTAGCCAAAAATGCTTGCACTTGTTCTTGATTTTCTCTAGGAAGGATAGAACAAGTTGCATAAAGCATTTTACCGCCGTCTTTAACAATCTTGCTATAACTCTGTAAAATATCTGCTTGACGCTGTACTACTTTGTCTACAAACTCTGGTTGTAATTTCCATTTGAGGTCAGGATTACGTTTTATAGTACCTAGCCCTGTACAAGGTGCGTCAATGAGAACACGATCTGCCGTGTTGTATAGTTTTTTAAATACTTTAGTAGAGGTTATCTCTCTAGTTTCAATATTATGAGCTCCGGCACGCTTAGATCTTCTTTTGAGTTCCTTGAGCTTACCAGCATAAATATCCATTGCAATTATTTGCCCTTTGTTTTCCATAAGAGCAGCTAGATGAAGTGTTTTACCACCAGCTCCCGCACAAGCATCTACCACACGCATACCAGGTTCTACCTCAAGCATACGAGCAACCTTTTGAGATGATGCATCTTGCACCTCAAAAAATCCATTCTTAAACGCTTCTGATGTAAATACATTTTTGCGCACTACAAGTTCGAGTGCATCGGGATGAGTATCTAGTATTTTTGTATCTATATCTTGATCTGCAAGTGTATTGCGCACTTCTTTTACGGTAGCTTTAAGGGAATTTGCCCTTAATACAACCTGAGCTTGTGTGTTAAGCGCTGCAAGCTCTGCATCCCATTTTTTTCCGAGTGCTTTTTCTCCCATCTCGTCCATCCAGTCTGGAATAGACTCTTTGAATTTTCTAATTTTTGATAATTCATCAAAACGTCCTTTAATACGGCGAGTAGGGATAGGCTCCATTTGTTTCCAATCTGGGACTTCTATGCCACGTAGTGTAGCCCACACTGCAAATAGCCTAAATAAATTAGGTCTACTATATGGCGCTTTCACCTCTGCAATCTCAGAGTATAAACGTTTCCATCTTACAATGTCATAAACTGTTTCTGCAATAAAACTGCGATCTCTTGATCCCCAGCGTTTATCAAATTTGAGAACCTTGCGCAGTACTTTATCTGCTTGTTCTCCGTCATTAAATATCATTCCCAATGCATCTACTGCTGCAAAGACTAGATTTCTGTGTAATTTCATACCTTATTTTGAAGGTGCAAAGGTATTGGTTCTTGAATGAATAGTACTATTTTTACTAAAATTTTGACAATGAGAATACTATCTATTTTATCACTTTTACTACTTACATTACTTTCTTGTAAACAAGAGGGCAAAAACACTCAAGCAACAGAAAATGAGATTATTACTCCCTTTTCTAATGTTGAGATTGAATTTTTGCATCAAGATAGTACGAGTATAAGAGCTATAGAAGTGACAGAAGATGCTGTAATGTATGCAGGAAGTAATGGTCATTACGGTATTTATAAACTAAATATTAATAATTTAAAAACTACAGATGCCGCAGTTGCCTCACAATATGAAGTAGCAAATAAAGGACGTATTGACTTCTTGGGTAATAACCCTTCTTTTAGAAGTATCGCAAGTACAAGCAAGGCTTTCTACATCTTGTCTATAGAGAATCCCGCATTATTATATAGATATGATAAAGAAAGTAACGCTGTTACCTTAGTTTATACAGAGCAAAATGAAAAAGTATTTTATGATGCTATGACGTTCTGGAATGATAGTGAAGGTATTGCAGTAGGTGATTCTCTAGATGGATGTTTATCTATTATAGTAACCAGAGATGGTGGTTTGAGCTGGGGGAAGCTAGCGTGTAGCTCTTTACCTAACCAAATAGCCTCTGAAGGTGCTTTTGCAGCCAGTGATACTAACATAAAAACCATAGGTGATAAAACTTGGATAATTACTGGTGGAGGTACTTCACGTGTTTATTATTCTGGAGATAAGGGGAGAACCTGGAATATTTATAATACACCTGTTGCTCAGGGTAAAAGCACACTAGGTGCTTATACTATGGATTTTTATGATGAAAACCGTGGTATTATATATGGAGGAGATTATGAGAGACCAGCAGCTAATAAAGATAATATCGCTGTTACTACAGATGGTGGTAAACAATGGCAAATAATCGCATCTGGAGCAAACGATGGTTACAAAAGCTGTGTACAGTATGTACCTAGCTCAAATGGTAAAGAGCTCGTTGCTTCGGGTTTTACGGGCATTTCTTACTCAAAAGATGGTGGAGCAAGCTGGACGCAAATCTCAGATGCCCCATTCTTGAGTTTTAGATTTGCAAATGATAGTACGGCATATGCAGGCGGTCGTAATGCGCTCGCAAAACTCACGTTTAAAAGAAGCGGTAGTAACTAGTTACTTTTTATTACGGTTACGGCTTTTATCTCCACGTAGTTTACGTATCAAGTCACGTCTAAAATCATTTTCGGCCTTGAGGAGGACTAACGTCTTCTTTGAGGTGATTTTATCTTTGAGGCCAGATAATAATTTTGCACGCGCTTCAAGTTTTTGTTTTTCTAGCGCTTGTATATTACTTAATGTAGTTGTAGCAGTGGCTTCATCCATTGTGTCAAACTCAGATCTAAGCTCTCTCATTACCTTACGTTCGTTGTCATAGATATCATTCATACGCCCATCGTAAACATTATAAACGGGCCAGAAGGTTTGAGCCTCATCTGGTGTGAGTTCTAGTCGCTCTGTGATAAAAGCAACCTTGAGTGCTTTAATTTTCTCGCGCTTACTTTCTTTGTTTTCTTGACTTATAGCCGTTGTAGCTATAAGAAGTGTGAGTATAAGTGTTATGTATGTTTTCATAATTAGTCTATGTAAAAGTCAAAACCATCTGTGCGCTCATCAAGGTAATCTATAATTAAAGATTCATCTAGTGCGAGATCATTTTGAAGGTCGTTTATATCATCATCTGTGAGCCACTCTGCAAATTCTATTCCTTCTAGGTCTGCAGCATCATCTTCAAAGTATGCTGCTATAGAGTTGAGATCCTCACTTGAGGAGCTTTGTGCTTGACTCCAAAAAATACTTACCATAATAAGTAATGCCGCCGCAATGCCGCCTGCAATAGGGTAGAGGTACTGTCTCAAACTAATCACCTTAGTTTCGGCAGGAGCGGTTAGATTATGAGAGGGTTCTTCATTGCGCTTTCGCGAAAGCGTATCTAAAATACGTTCCTTACTTGTATCAAAATAGTCTTCTGGCACGTCAAAAGCTGGTGCAGCACTACCTTGCAAATGCTCATCAAGCATTATCTGGCTTAATAGCTGCTCCTTACTATTTTTAAAATAGTCTTGTGGAGTGGTAAACCCTCTATTTTTTGGTATGTTGTTTTCTAGTTTCACGTTATCTATAAGACGTTTAAAAAGTCTAAAGGTTTAATCTTGAGTTAAAATGCTCGTTAATTTTTTTGTTGCAATGTGGTAAGAACTTTTAAGAGCTCCTACAGAAGTCCCTAAAATCTCGCTTATATCATCATACTTCATATCTTGATAATATTTCATCTGGAAGACTAGGCGCTGCTTTTCTGGCAGCTGTGAGATTGCTTTTTCTAAAGCTAGCTGAATATCATCTCCTGTAAAATATACATCGCTCTCTAAGTTATCTATAATTCTATCTTGTAGCTCTTCACTTGAGATTTGTGCCTGTTTTGCTCTTTTCTTTAAAAAGGTAAGCGACTCGTTTGTAGCAATTCTATAAAGCCAAGTATACAGTTTACTATCTCCCTTAAAGTTTTTTATGCTCTTGTATACTTTAATAAATACATTCTGGAGTACATCATCTGCATCTTCGTGGTTTTTTACAATACCTCGTATATGCCAATAAAGGGGCTTTTGATACGTGTCAAGTAATTGTGCAAAAGACCTTGAGTCGTCCTTCTGGAGGGATGCTATGAGTTCTTGTTCTTCTATTTTAGTATACTTTTCTTAATTATTGGACTCTTTGAGTTCTAAAAGGTTTAATTATCTTCTATAATAATTTGACGGTAGTCTTTAATTAACATTAAAACCCTACTTTATCGATAAAATGCAATTTATAACGATTAAATACACAAAAAGCTTGTGAGCTTTAAAAACATCTTTTATATTTACACCATCATAAAGAAGTTGATTAATTTAAGAATACCCCAATTCATATATTGATTTAATGATTGATAAGTGCCTTACCCCAAATTGGGCACTTTTATCTAACCTACTAAACTAAAAAAGCCCGTATTAACGGGCTTTTTTTATGAATTAGAATGACTTACTATCCTAAGTACTTCATTAAGATTTTACTCTTTGAGGTATGACGCAATCTTTTGATAGCCTTCTCTCTAATCTGGCGCACACGCTCACGACTTAGGTCAAAAATGTCACCTATTTCTTGAAGTGTCATAGCAGGTTGATTACCTAGACCGTAGTTAAGACGTACAACCTCTGCCTCTTTTTCTGTAAGTGTATCTAGTGCTCTGTTGATCTCAATACTTAGTGACTCTTGCATAAGCTCTCTATCTGGGCGAGGTGACTCGCTAGAACTTAATACGTCATAAAGGTTATTATCATTTTCTCCCTCTGCAAATGGCGCATCCATACTAAGGCTACGGCTCACATTCTTAAGAGATATTTTTACTTTCTCCTCAGAGATATCAAGATACTTTGCAATCTCACCAGAGGTAGGCTTACGCTCGTGTACCTGCTGTAAGTACACCATTGCTTTGTTAATCTTGCTTATTTCTCCAATTTTGTTGAGAGGTAAACGTACAGTACGTGCGTGCTCTGCGATAGCTTGTAAGATAGATTGTCTAATCCACCACACGGCGTATGATATAAATTTGAAACCTCTAGTCTCGTCAAAACGTTTTGCAGCCTTTACAAGACCTACGTTTCCTTCATTAATAAGGTCAGATAGTGATAGACCTTGGTTTTGATATTGCTTTGCTACAGATATAACAAAACGGAGGTTTGCGCGTGTAAGTGCATCTAGTGCTCGCTCATCTCCTTTTTGAATACGCTGTGCTAACTCAACCTCCTCTTCGGCAGTAATCAAATCTATCTTGCTCACATCCTGAAGATAATTATTCAGGGATTTCGTCTCTCTATTAGTAACCTGCTTGGTGATTTTGAGTTGTCTCATATGGTATAATTGAATTAAAGTATATGGTCTAGTATAATCTATCTAGAAGTTAAAAACAACTATTTAACTAAACCTGTTAATTTTTAACCTTAAAAGTAAGTTGTTTATAAGTACTTGTACTTTTTAACATTGTACTTTAAGGTCTCTAATTAATTTATACGTAGAATTTTCTATTTTGTTACATTTATCAACAAAAATTATTTAATATGAAAAGGTTGTTTGTTGTTATATTCTTATTACTAATGTGTTACGCCTCTTGTGATAATACTACTAATGTCGAAAAAAGTAACCCGGAGAATACCATTACCTCAAAAAATAATGATATATACACCACATTTGATCCTACTTATGCGCACATTGTATACTTCTGGTTTAAGGAAGGTACTACACAAAATGACCGTGTTCTCTTTGAGAAGTCACTGAGCACGTTTTTAAATAAATCTAAGTACGCTAAAACAAATTTTATAGGCACACCACCACCAGCAACGCGTGATGTTGTAGATGATAGTTTTACTTACAATCTGGTGCTCACATTTGACTCTGCACAAGCACAGCAGGCATATCAAGATGAGCCTGCTCACAAAGTATTTATTGAGGAGTGCTCACACTTATGGGAGAAAGTGATCGTGTATGATGCAAACCAGATAAAGTAATTCAACAACTCCATTTTAAAAGCTTTTCATACCTATAGCTGGTGTGAGTACGCTTTCGCGAAAGCGCATTTATAACTAGCTTTACCCTATGACTAAGAAAACAGAAAAGAAGAGTAAAGTTACCATAACATCTGCCTTTAAATCTATCATCTGGCCCCGCCGAAGGTTAGTATTCATAGGCCTCATATTAATAGTGATAGGTAGACTTGCAAGTCTCGTCTTACCTTGGAAATCTAAGGCACTTCTAGATGATATTATTCCTAATAAGGATATGAGTGCTCTTTATGATCTACTCTGGCTCGTAGGTTTTGCATTACTCGTACAAGCAATCACTTCATTTTTACTCACCAGGATTCTAAGCGTACAAGCACAATATCTCATATCAGAACTACGTGCTCAAGTTCAAAAAAAGGTACTGTCATTGCCTATTAGTTTTTTTGACAATACCAAGTCTGGAGCTCTTGTATCTCGTATAATGAGTGATGTAGAGGGAGTAAGAAATCTTATAGGTACAGGGCTTGTTCAGCTAGTAGGAGGTACAATTACTGCCATAGTCTCCCTTGTGTTATTAATAAGGATTAATGCCTTAATGACGTTATTTGTCTTCTTACCAGTAGCTATTTTTGGTTATGTAGCGTTGCGAGCATTTAAGTATATACGTCCCATTTTTAGAAATAGAGGTAAAATAAATGCCGAAGTAAAAGGAAGACTTACCGAAACACTTGCAGGGGTGCGCGTCATAAAAGGTTTTGGTGCAGAGGCACAAGAAAATAAAACTTTTGAAGAAGGTGTAGACAGGCTATTTCAAAATGTAAAGAAAAGTCTTACTGCAACAGCAGTAATGACCAGTAGCTCGACATTTTTACTAGGTCTTGCCTCTGTAGGTATAATGGGTATAGGTGGTTACTTTATGATACAAGGGGAGATGACTACTGGTGAGTTTTTATTTTTTACACTCTTACTAGGTTTTATGATTGCGCCCATTGTACAAATGAGTAATATAGGAAGCCAACTTACAGAGGCGCTTGCGGGCCTAGATCGTACAGAGGAGTTAATGAATATGACACCAGAAGATGAGCTAGGTAATCGAGATATAACACTTGATAAATTACACGGTGATATCAAGTTTGATAATGTTTCTTTCTCTTACGAGAAAGGGAAACAGGTTATACACAATGTCTCTTTTGAAGCAAAAGCTGGAACAACAGTAGCACTAGTGGGAAGTTCGGGTTCTGGAAAGTCTACCATAGCAGGACTTTCCGCTACATTTTTAAACCCGCAAGCAGGAGTTGTATCTATAGATGGTGTTGATTTATCAAAAGTAAAGTTGGCTAGTTTTAGACAGCATCTAGGCGTTGTATTGCAAGATGAATTTCTTTTTGAGGGAACCATACGCGAGAACATTCTATTCCCTAGACCAGACGCAAGTGAGGAGCGATTATTGCAAGCCGTAAAAGCGGGATATGTAAATGAGTTTACAGATCGTTTTGATGATGGTCTTGACACATTGATAGGGGAGCGTGGTGTTAAACTCTCAGGAGGACAGCGCCAGCGCATTGCCATTGCAAGAGCCATTCTTGCAGATCCTAAGATAATCATTCTAGATGAAGCCACTTCTAACCTTGACACAGAGAGTGAGGCGCTTATTCAAAAATCGCTTTCTGAGCTTGTAAAAGATAGAACTACTATTGTTATTGCCCACAGACTAAGCACCATTAAAAAAGCAGATCAAATTCTAGTGATAGAAGATGGGCGCATAGCAGAGCAAGGTACGCACGAGTCTCTCATAGCAAAGGAGGGAAGGTACTTTGACTTATATACTTATCAAGCTAAAATCTAGTATAAAACCTAAATAGCATAGGCCTCCAGTACATCAAGAGTTGTATACTCTAGTGCTTTTTGATGCGTTGCTGCTAGATTGAGTAATGGGGCAACCCCAGCTTTTTCTGCTTCGAGCCAGCGCATTATACAAAGACACCAACCATCATTAGGCTTAAGACCAGGAAAGTTATACTGTGGTATAGGGGTAGAGAGGTCATTGCCTCTAGTCTTTGTGTAAGCTAGAAATTCTTCGGTCATAACAGCACAAACTACGTGTGTGCCTCTATCTATACTTGCCGTGCGGCAGTAACCATCTCTAAAATAACCAGTCATAGGGTTCGTACAACAGCCTATAAGTGTTTCTCCATAAACATTATACGCTATAGTAGATGATGGTGTGCGACTCATTTCTAAAAATTTGTTAATGATTATAACGTATTCTTAATAAAGATATAAAGTTAAGGTTCTGCTTTCTTATAATTATCACAATATCCAAATTCTTGTTTAATAAAAACGCTAAATTTATAAACAACTAATCATAATAAAACAAAAAATGGACTATTTATCAATAATCTTAAAGTGCATCGTAGGACTAAGCATTTTAAATGTTTGGCTACTTCGTACGGGAACTTCCTCACAATGGAGAGGCGGTAATGCTAGTACACTCAAAGAAGAATTTGCACATTACGGACTGTCTGAAACTACGATGAAAATTGTGGGTACTATAAAGTGTCTGCTTGCAATAGGCCTACTAGTTTCAATTTTTTATAGTACGTTAGAATTTTACAGCGCCTTAGGTATTGCGATAATGATGGCTGGAGCTATTAGTATGCACCTTAAGGTGGGTGACGCTCTTAAAAAGTCCTTCCCAGCATTTTTATTTTTGGCAATTTCTGTACTAATTATTCTTATCTAAGAACTATTAAATAATAGGCTAAGTAAGCATTAAGAACAAAAAAGGTAAACGCAGGTAGTGAGGCAATAAAGCTATCTTTAATACGTAGACGTACTATCCAACCTAAAAACATAAGGAGCGAAATACCTACTAGTGCCGCAACCTGTAATGGCATATAAAAAAAACCTGCTATAATACCTACAGCCCCAGTAATTTGAGCAATACCAGTAATTCTGCGTTGCAAGGGTGACAACCCAAAACGCTTAAACTCTGCTGTCATAAAATTAGAAGACAAGCAACTTATACCGTAGTATAAGAATGAAAACCCTATCAAACCTATAAGTATTGTATGTGCTGTTTTCATAATTGTTTCTTGTTATACAAATGTACTACCCACATAAAATAAAAGCGACCCGTAGGTCGCTTTTAATATGATTATTCTATTTATTTAATGTACTGACTACTTTGTTCTTCTAAGTTTTCATTAGACTCACTGCCTTGACTGTACAGCATATTTTCTTCATCTTTAATTCGGTTTGTAGTTTTCTTACTAGCCTGTTTTCTGCCTGGTATATCTAAATCTTTACCTGCAAAGTCTACTTTTTCTGTTCTATTAGTAAGAGCCACATCATCACCACCATCTTGGCGTATGTTGTTTTCAAAATCTTGACCTAAGGCTTTTAAATCTTCAGAGGTTACATCAGAATTATAAGTGGTATCTGTTTTTTCGGCTGTAAGCTTATTGCTTATATCTTTCATTGGTTTCATAATGTTCTTTTTTATTAAAGTTACGACCATATACCTCCTTTCAAGACTATTTTAACCCGCCACTAAGAAAAAGATAACAGACTTGTTAAAATAGAGTGCTGTTATAACTTTTAACATTACGACCCGAAAGACTTCTGTATCATATGTAAATAAGCTCTTAATACAAGGTAGTAGTGTGTTGTAAGAATAATTACGCTTTCGCGAAAGCGTAAAAACCACTTTTAATTGCTATCTTTACAACAATTGCAAATGAAGGCAAAGCATACTACACGCACTGCCACAGTAATTTATGTAAGTTCTTATAATAAATGACTACTAATTTGTGAACGCAATGAGATATGCTTACTGCGTAATAATTAAACACGATAAAAGAGTTAATGGCTAGACCACAAGAAACCTTTGGTAAAAAAGAAAGAGAAAAGAAGAGGCTTAAAAAAGCAGAAGACAAACGCAAGAAAAAACTTGCCCGTAAAGAGAGCGGAGAAAAATTAAACGAATTTGTGTACGTAAACCATCTAGGGCAACTAGTGGATACGCCACCAGATCCATCACTTAAAGAAGAAGTAGATGTAGAAGACATCGTTTTAGGAATTCCTAAAAAAGAAGAAGGTGATGAGCCAGATCCAATAAAAACTGGATTTGTTGAGTTTTTTGACTCTTCAAAAGGTTTTGGATTTATTAAAGATGCAGATACTCCAGAAAAGTACTTCGTTCACATATCTGAAGTTATAGAAGGAGAACTTAAAGAAGGAAACAAAGTTTCTTACGAAATAGAAAGAGGACAAAAAGGAATGAACGCTGTGCGCGTTAATAAGATTACTTAAAGTAATTCTTTTACCTCAATAACTTGGCTAGGCTCCAGACCCATTAGGGTTTGTGAGCCTATTCTTATTCTTACAAGTCTTAGTGTAGCAAAACCTACCGCGCTAGTCATCTTACGTACTTGTCTAAATTTACCCTCAGTAATGGTAATTGAGATCCACGGTGCTGGGCCGTGTCGTAAGTCTCTTATCTTTTTTGCACGTTCTGGAAAACCTGGATCACCATCTATACGTCTGGCTTTGCAAGGTTTTGTTATATATTTCTTACCCTCTACACTTATTTCTACTCCTTGAGTTAATGCAAGAATAGCTTCATCTGTGATAGCGCCATCTACCTGAGCATAATACTCTTTTTCTACCCCAGAGGTGTTAATAGTGTGAGATAACTTACCGTCTGTAGTCATAAACAATAGTCCCTCAGAGTGCTCATCAAGTCGCCCCACAGCCATTGTGCCTTCTGGAAAATCATAAAGCTCTTTTAAAAATTTCTTTTTACGAACTTGTCTTGCGTCATTAGAAATGAGCTGACTTAAATAGCCATACGGTTTAAACAACTTAAAGTGTCTATGCATAGATTATGAGATAGTCTAACGAAAGTATAGGATTCATTATAATTCTTATATTTATTAATGCAAAAATTAATAGTATGCTTGGTTATATTCTTATTTACAACTTCTTGTACAAATGAGAAATCTACTCCATTTCAGGTTTCTAGTGATATTAAAAAACTTATCGCGGGTGATAGTTTAAAGACTTGGAAACTTGCCAAAAGGTATAATGGTAAAACCCGTATGAATATGGGAGATTGCTTTTTACACTACAGGCAAAGCTTTTATAGCAATGGCACTGTAACAGACAATAATGCACAACACCCATCTTGTGGACCCTCTTTATCTGGCACTTGGAGTGTCATAACAGATAGCCTAGGATATACTCATATTAGAATAACAAGTGTAAAACTCAAAGAGCTCCTTCGTATAGACGATGATTATAAGGATTTTAGAGTCTTTTATGCTAGTAAAGATTCTTTACACCTATCATATACTCATAAACAATTTGGCAAAAAACGAAGAATCTCAGATTATCTTGTGAGTGAAGAACTAAGCATAACAGACCGTAAGTTTCACCACTAATTATTCTTTAAAACGCCAAGCCAGAAATCTTGATTTCTTATTGCCCTGAGACATATCTACCGTTTTATGCTCTGCTTTCAGCTTTTCTAGTTGCTTTCTTATTTTAGGTAAGTGCTCGCTTTTTGACACTAGAGTAGTAAACCAGCCTACTTGATCTTTAAAGTGTACACTTTCTTTTACCATACGCTTTATAAATAGTGCCTCACCACCGTTACACCACAATTCGTTAGATTGCCCTGCAAAGTTACGTTCGACCTCTTTGAGCTTTAGGTTTTTTGATTTTTCTTTAGTTGCTTTAAAAGCCTCTTTTTCTGAGCTATAAAAAGGAGGATTACACATTGTAAAGTCATACTGCTCACCAGGTAGAATAGCACCTTCAAAAATTTGAGCTCTTTGTTGCTGGTATACAGCAGAGAGAAAACCTTTGAGGTGTGTGTTTTTCTCTAGTAATAAGTTGGCATTTTGAACGGCCTTTGGGTCTATATCGACACCCTTCATTTTCCAGTTAAATAGTGATCCTCCTAGTAACGGGTAAATGAAGTTTGCACCAGTACCTACATCAAGGCCTTGCACTTGCTTATCTGTGTTAAGAAAGTCCTTAAGATATAAGATGTAGTCTGCACGACCAGGTATTGCAGGTGCCAGATACCCCTCTGGAATGTCATACCAGTTAAGAGAGTAATCATTAAGTAAGATGGCTCTATTAAGCTCTAATACAGCTTTGGGATTAGAAAAATCTATGGTTTGAATACCTCTGTTAGTTTCAAGTATATGAGGTGCAAGCTCCTTATTTGCTTTACGTAATTGTTTAAAGAGGTAAGGACCTATATTCTTATTATCTGGGTGCATAAAATTGTATTTGAGCACAATAAGAATGATTAAGTATTTGCTTGTGCTTTTAAGAAGCACAAAACTACAACTAATGCTTGTATCACCCTTTACAATTCTTAGTAAATACGTCTTATGACTAGTTAACCAAGTTTACCTCTGTATGCGAGTGATATCATATTATGAGACAGTAGGGTGCTTTTATCATCTAGATAGGTAGACAAATAGTATATGACAAGAGCACGTTGCTCTGTAGTTAAGTTTTTATATGCTGGTCGGGCAATACGTTTATCCCATTTTGTACCTACTACGTTATCTAACGCGATGCGTAAGTAACAGTGATTCTCAAAATTGAGCTCTGGATACTTTTGTGCAAGTGTATCCGGTAGCTGTAGGTAATAGGTTTTGTAATCTAACGTGGTGTTCATATCAGGCAGAAATAGCTAGGGGAATTATACTTGGGTTTTTATGTCTACGCAGGTAACTTCTCAAAATGACATCTGTGTGGTAGGTACTTTTCTTAAGATTAAGATATGAAGCCACTTCATCAAAATGACTAAGCTGCTCTGTCTCTGGCACAAAACCAAAACCTTTATAAACTCCTTTATCTATGTAGATAAAAGCCGTTTCATCTTCAGTACGGCCACGTTCTTTAATAAGATATGTGTCATTTTCTGAGTAAAAAGCCGCTAGTGCTTGATGTACTCGCTCGTTATAATCTGTGACGGCTTCTTCGTCATTACACACTCCTTTACACCCTTTAAGACGGTAATGTGAACACTGACCAAAAGTAGCCTGCAACCCACAAAAACGTGCACAAAGGTGATAGGTATCACAAAGCTCCATTAAACGCTCCGTGGCTTTTGCTTTAGTATAAACTTTATCTGTTGCACTTGCACGATACTTAGACTTTGCAACAGCGAGTTGTAAGATTCCTTTTCTATTTTCGTAAGACACAATGGTGTATGTACTTACTGGCATTTTTTGTGCTCTATTAAATTTTGGAAAATACTGTTCTATATATTCAGACTCTAGAAGTAGTGCGCAAAGTTCATTACCTGTTACTTCATAATCTATTTGATAGGTTTCTTGACCTAGGAGATATTCCTTATTCTTTTTATCATAAAAGTGTGATAACACACGTTTCTTGATATTAATCGCTTTCCCTACGTAAATGATTTTACCCGCACGGTCTTTAAATAAATAAATACCTGCAGTTTCTGGAAGCTCTTGAATAATACGCGAAGGTAGGTGAGGGGGTAATGTAGCCTCTTTAGACCGTACATTTAAAAATGCATTCATCACCTTTTTATCTTCATCTAGATCTAGTAATCTTTTAAAGAGAATAACCGTTGCATCTGTATCACCCTCTGCGCGGTGTCTGTTATTAAGCGGTATCCCTATTGACGCACAAAGATTACCTAGTGAGTAACTAAATAAATTAGGAATAAGCTTGCGCGAAAGTCGTACCGTGCACAACTTTTTACGCACAAAAGAAACACCCAGCCTTTTAAACTCTCCTTTAATCACATTAAAGTCAAAGTTGACATTGTGAGCTACAAAAATGGCACCATCTGTAATTTCCAAAACGCGCTGAGCGATTTCTTCAAAGAGGGGTGCATCTTCTACCATTGCATCATCTATACCGGTAAGATTAGTAATAAATGGTGGAATGTATTGCTCTGGGTTTACAAGCGATGTAAACTTGTCTATTATTTCTCCATCCTTAAGACGTACGGCACAAATCTCGGTAATGCGATTACCGTTTATTCCTTTACCCGTAGTCTCAACGTCTATAATGCAGTGATATGTAGGTGCTAACTCAGTCATAATTGAGTAACAAAACTACACTTTATTTTTGATAATTAGGAATAATTCCTAAAAAATGGAATAAAATATGCGCTCTATTGGATAAAATGTGAACTCATTAGTCTTTGTCTTTAATTTCATCAAGTGCTGCCTTAAATTCTTCCCAGCTCACATTATCATTTCCATCTTTGCTATATCCTTCTATAAGTGCATTTGCCACGATAGACCTTATAAATCCGCTTACTTCGGCTTTTTTAAGCAATGCTTTAATCTCACTTTTAGAAAGTGTTCCATTTCCATCTTCGTCAAAAAATGCAAAAGCCTGCTCTGGACTATCAAATTCTTGAGTGATGAGAATTTGCAGTTTATTGAGGATCATATCTTTGGTTGCCATAACTATATTGTTTTAAATTATTTATCTGTTTTTCTAAGCTTATCGCTTTTTAAAAATACATAATCTATAGTCTATTGCTTGGCTTAAACAGTGTGAGTTTCCATTTTCACGAAAGTGATAATCTTTGTGAAACCCTTTATTTTCATTTAACAACGCGTTAACGGAGAAGCAGGTTGAGACACTCTAAATTTGTTAAAAAAAGAACTATGGATACTAATAGCCAACTATTATCACCGCTCAATACTGAGCGTTTATCACTTAAAAACAAGGTAGTTATGGCACCTCTCACAAGGTCCAGAGCTACTCAAGAACATATACCTACAGCGATAATGTCACTCTATTACGGGCAACGTGCAGGTGCTGGATTAATTATTACTGAAGGTACAGCTCCTTCACCTAACGGTGTGGGCTACGCACGCATACCAGGTATTTATAATAGTGATCAAGTAGAAGCTTGGAAACCAGCAACAGAGGCCGTTCATAATAAAGGCGGAAAAATCTTTATGCAACTTATGCATACAGGTAGAATATCGCATCCAGATAATATGCCAGAAGGGGCAAAAATACTTGCACCATCTGCCATACAACCAGAAGATACAAAGATGTATGTAGACGGTAAGGGTGAGTTAGAAATCCCAGAGCCTACTGCGATGACTCAAGACGATATTAATACCGTTATAGAAGAATATGTACAAGCGGCAAAAAACGCGATAGAAGCAGGTTTTGACGGAGTGGAGGTGCACAGTGCAAATGGCTATTTGCTAGATCAATTTGTAAATGCAGGTACAAATAAAAGAACAGATAACTACGGAGGTTCTGCCGAGAACAGAAGCAGATTAACACTAGAAGTCACTGCAAAAGTAATTGAAGCGATAGGAAAAGATAAAGTAGGTATACGCTTATCTCCTAATGGGGCGATGAATGATCTCGGACCTTTTGAAGGACAAGAAGAGACATTTGATTATCTATCAAAAGAGTTAGAAAAACTTGATGTTCTTTACATACACCTCGTAAACCACGGGTCTATGGGAGCACCAGCGTTACCAGATAACATACGTACTAATATACGTGATAATTATAACGGTCTACTTATCTTAAGCGGTGGTTATGATGCGCAAGAGGCAAATAAAGACTTAGAAGAAAACAAGGGTGATCTTGTTGCCTTTGGCCGTAAATTTATTGCAAATCCAGACCTTGTAACAAGGTTTGAAAAAGATGCATCACTCAATGAGCCTAACCAAGATACCTTTTATACTCCAGGTAAAGAAGGATATACAGATTACCCAACGCTAGAAGAAAGTAAGTAAACCATTGTGAATGGTTAAAATTACGCTTTCGCGAAAGCAAAACACCAATTAATCAGTTTTAAAAAAATATTATGACAGAAGTAAAAGCATACGGTGCTCAAGATAAAGAGGCAGATTTAAAGGAAATGACAATAGAACGTCGTGACACCTTGCCTACAGATGTAAAAATTAAAATAACCTACTGCGGGGTTTGCCACAGTGATATCCACACAGTGCGCAGTGACTGGGGACCTTCTATGTACCCAGTAGTACCAGGTCACGAGATTGTAGGTGAGGTAATAGAAGTGGGGGACGAAGTATCAAAATTTAAAAAAGGGGATCTAGTAGGAGTAGGATGTCTAGTAGACTCTTGTCAAGAATGTTCATCTTGTGAGAGTGATCTAGAGCAATTTTGCCTTAACGGTGCTACTTGGACGTACAATAGCAAGGACAAACATACAGACGGGCATACCTTTGGAGGATATTCTCAAGAGGTGGTGGTAGATCAAAATTTTGTACTTACCATCCCAAAAAACCTTGACACAAAAGCAGTAGCACCATTATTATGTGCTGGTATTACAACCTTCTCACCACTGCATCACTGGGGTGTAAAGGAAGGAATGAAAGTAGGTGTTGTAGGTCTAGGAGGCTTAGGGCATATGGGACTTAAATTTTCTCACGCAATGGGAGCAGAGACCGTAATGATTACAACTTCTGAAGGAAAGGCAGAAGATGCAAAAAGGCTAGGTGCAGATGATGTACTTATCTCAAAAGATAAAGACGCTATGAAGTCTCATAAAGGGAGTTTTGACTTTATTCTTAATACCGTACCTGTAAGCCACGACATTAATCCATATCTAGAGCTACTAGCTATAGATGGTACAATGTGTATGGTGGGTGCTATCGAGCCTTTACCAGACGTACACGGAGGTAACCTTATCTCTGGACGTAAAAGTGTAGCTGGATCTCTTATAGGTGGCATAAAAGAAACACAAGAAATGCTTGACTTTTGTGGTGAACACAATATTGTAAGTGATATAGAGATGATAGATATGTCTAGCATTAACGAGGCCTATGAGCGTGTACAAAACAACGATGTTAAGTACCGATTTGTAATCGATATGGAATCATTGAGTTAAGATCATATTACAATTAAAAAAAGCGAACTTTTAAGTTCGCTTTTTTTATGACCCTACGTTTAAGATCCATCTTTCTGTTATTAGTAAGTTCATTGCAATATAAAAGCAGTAGTATTTACATTTGTAACATCCATAAACTACTAATGCGGCACTTTATAGTTTTTTGCTTTCTTATTTTATCTACGAGTCTCATAGCGCAAAATGTGGTGGTAGATAGTCAAACATATACTCCACAGCAATTAATAGAAGATATTCTCATAGATAGTAACTGTATTTCAAACGTACAGGTGACTAATGTGGTGGGAG
>JAHDEV010000004.1:7519-13027 GCA_020628615.1 Dokdonia sp. | reverse complement strand
ATTCTCATAGATAGTAACTGTATTTCAAACGTACAGGTGACTAATGTGGTGGGAGGAGATTTTGGAGGGCAGGAGCAGAGTTATGGTTACTTCAATGCAAATGGTAGTGACTTTCCTCTTCAAGAAGGAATTGTTCTAAGTACTGGAAGATTACAGAACGTGCAAGGGCCTAACACAAGTCTTAGTGATGATGATGCTCCAGGGTGGCTAGGAGATACAGATCTTGAATTTGTACTTGATGAGCAAAATACAACAAACGCTACCATACTAGAATTTACGTTTCAATCTACAGCATCTGAGGTGCGTTTTAGATATTTATTTGCCTCAGAAGAGTATCAAGAAGGTAATCCAAATACGTGTAATTTTTCAGATTTATTTGGTTTCCTCATTAGGCAAGAAGGTGAGCAGGGGTATGAAAATATTGCTCTAGTTCCAGATACAAACACACCTGTAAAAGTAACAACCGTACATCCAGAAATACCTAATGGCTGTCCTGCCATAAACGAGTTTTACTTTGAGAGTTTTAATGATAATGACGCGCCTATAAATTTTAATGGGCAAACTAAAGTTATTGAGGCAAAGACTATTATACAACCCAATGTAAACTATCAAGTTAAGCTTGTAATTGCAGATGAGCAGAACTTTAGATTTGATTCTGCGGTATTCTTAGAGGCGGGAAGTTTCCAACTTGGTACAGATTTAGGTCCAGATAGAACCGTGGCTGGTGGCAACCCTATTTGTGGTCTTAATGAGACTACACTTACCGTAAATGAGCCGCTCGCAACATCTTATATTTGGGAACGAGATGGGCAACCACTCGCCGAAAGTTCTAATGAACTCACAGTAACAGAAGACGGTTTTTATACCGTAGCAGTTACATTAAGTAATGGCTGTGATGCTTTTGGCGAAGTAGCCATAGAGTTTGATGCAAATCCAGCGGTTTCAAACGCTACACTCCAGCAATGTGATGTAAATGGGGATGGTCTTTCTCAATATAACCTCTTTGACGCTCTAGACGATGTAACTCTTAACGATAGTAGTCTTGTGATTACGGGTTTTTACAACTCTCAAACTAATGCCGAAAATGAGGTGAACGCAATTGAAAACCCTAATACATTTCAAAACACTCAAGTTAATGAGTTAGTGTATGCGCGTGTGGTATCTCAAGGTGGATGTGTATCTACAGCCAGTGTACAGCTCACTACTGGTAATGCGAGTATCAATATTAATACTTTAGAAGCCTGTGATACAGATGGAGATATAGATGGTTTTACTGAGATTAGCCTAGCTTCTTTAACAACACAAGTGCAAACTCAAGTACCTCAAGGTTCTACAATACGCTTTTACGCTAGCGAGGAAGATGCCTTTGCACAACAGGCAGAGCTCACAAACATTTTTACAAATACGGTAGCCTATAATCAAACAATTTACATACGTGTTAATGATGGTGGTCAGTGTCTTTCTATCACATCGGTAGATTTGGAGGTTATTAATCCACCACAAGTAGCCCAAGATGAAGCACAAATTTACTGCACGACTAATTTTCCTAACACCATAACACTTGATGCTGGAGTACTAGGGCCAACTGCTGGACTGCAATATCTATGGGAATTTAATGGCACTTTATTACCTGCTACAACATCCAGTATAGCTATTAATGAGCCTGGTAATTATGTTGTTACTATTATGAGTCCTAACGGCTGCGAAGCGTCAAGAAATATTGCCGTAACTCCTTCAAGTACTGCAACGGTAACAAATATCACTGTTACAGATGGTGGTTCTAATAACACAGTTACGATAGAAGTAGGAGGTACCGGTATTTATGAATATGCCTTGGGCAGTATTCTAGGGCCTTATCAAGAAGAGTCTGTATTTGAAAATGTGCCCCCAGGGCTTTACAACCTGTACATACGTGATATCAATGGTTGTGGTATTGTCACAGAAATGATTTCTGTGATTGGATTCCCCACCTATTTTACGCCTAATGGTGATGGCATAAATGACACCTGGAAGCTAGAAGGAGCTACGCAAGACCTCAACGCTACTGTGCGCTTTCTCATTTTTGACCGGTATGGTAAATCCATATATCAATCTAGATCTATGGGTAACGGCTGGAACGGTACGTATAATGGAGTTACGCTTCCGCGAAATGACTATTGGTATCTTGTCGAGCTAGAGGATGGGCGTATCTTTCGAGGTCACTTCTCTTTACTGAGGTAATGTAAATAGATACACGCTTTCGCGAAAGCGTACTAAAAACACTTCATTCTACTAGTTTAAGGCAGTTAAGGGCCGTTTTAACAATACTTTACAGCGGCAAATTATGTTAAAATCGGCAAACAGCGTTAATTTGTTAAAAAATTAAAGCTCCCTAGTGACAAACGCCGAAAACAAAGACCAAACAAAGCAAAAACCTAGAAGGAAATTCAGGTGGCTACGCATTACTGGACGTATACTGCTAGTACTTCTTGTTCTTATAGTTCTTCTATTACTATTTATAAGAAGCGAGTGGGGACAGAATATCATAATCTCAAAGGCAGTAAATTATTTCTCTGAAAAAACACAAACCAAAGTAGAGCTAGAAAGGGCTTTTATCACCTTTGACGGAGATATCGCAATAGAGGGGCTTTATCTAGAAGATCAAAAAGGAGACACACTTATTTATAGCAAATCGCTAGAGGCAGATATCCCGCTATGGCCTATTATTAAAGGTGCTGGCATAGGCATTGAGAGTGCACAATGGGAAGGTGTACGGGCTAATATTGTAAGAAAAGATACCGTAGGCGGTTTTAATTTTGATTTTATTACAGAAGCCTTTACAACTACTAGCACACAAGAGGTTGATACTACGAGCACAGCACCACTTGAGCTCATTATAGGAGATCTTGATCTTAAAGATTTTAATGTCGTTTATGACGATGCGGTGACGGGAATAGATAGTAAATACGTCTTTGAGACACTGCGCTTATCACCAGATCAAGTTGATTTAGACCAGATGAAGTTTACGGCTACAGAAGGATATATTGAAAATGCACAAATCAATATTTTACAAACTCCCGTAAAATCAGATCCCGATGCTGAAGAGATACCATTACCTTATCTGGCCTTTGAGAGTTTAACACTTAAAGATGTGCGTGGTAATTATACAGGTAAGGAGCTGGGCGTGTCGTTTGATTTTGATTTTAACGAGCTCGATGCCAGTATACCTCAAGCAGATTTTAACACCTTTGCGATTACCGTAGATGATATCGTGATAAACAAGAGTAATCTTGGTATAGATATGCAAACGCTTGCGGCGGCTAGTACCACAGCAGATTCTAATGATTCACTTTTTCCAGATTATGACATTGTAATAAATAAAGCGAGTATAGCAGAAACAGCTATACGCTATACGGTTGATGGAGCGACTGCAACTAAAGGTATTTTTAATCCTAACGCCTTATTTCTACAAGATGTATATCTTGAAAGCACAGACACCTATCTCAAAGATTTTGTAGCTGGTGGAAATATAGAGCAGCTTTCTGGTGTAGAGCTATCTGGAATTAATGTCAAGTCACTTTCTACTAATTTTCTTATTTCTGATACAGACTTGCAGGTTGAGCAAATAAATGCTGCTATAAATTCTAATATTCTAAGAGGTGATATTGTGATGAGTTATCCATCATTGCAAAAAATAGCGACACAGCCAGAAGATGTACAACTAGATATTAATATCGTTAATGTAAAGTTTGATACAAAGGATATGTATAGATTTCAACCGTCATTACGAACTAATGAATATCTACAAACGTTAGGCTCAAATCCTATTACTGGAGTTCTTAATGCCTCTGGTAATCTTGCAGATTTAACAATACCTAAGCTTACGCTACAATGGGGAAATACTGCTTTACAATCTAGAGGGAATCTTAAAAATCTTAATTCTGTAGATAACCTATACTTTAATCTTCCTAATATTAATGCCACTACCACTAAGGGCGATATATCAAAATTTATAGCTACAGATTCTTTGAGTATAAATCTACCCGCCAAAATTAATGCAGTAGCAAGTGCAAAAGGCACTCTTAATGATATCACCACAACCGCAAAAATTACGACCACCCAAGGTGTAGCAACAATAAATGGAAGTGTCAAGAATAGCGAGACAATAGCCTTTAATACAACTGTTGAGATAGAAGAGTACAACCTAGGTGAGTTATTACAAAATAGCTCTCTAGGGACGCTTACTCTGTCACTTAAAGGACAAGGTTCTGGTAAGACTATAAATACGCTAGATGCAAATCTTGAAGCCAATATCACATCTCTCGCTTATAATGAGTACGCCATAAAAGATTTGAAAATAACGAGTAAGATAAAAGATGGCAAAGGAACGCTATTATCTACATACAAGGATAATAACCTCAATGCAAAACTAACAGGTCTTGTTGCTTTAGACTCTATTGCTCCAGAAGCAACCATAAATCTTGACCTTATAGGTGCAGACTTGCAAGCCTTAGGCTTAATGCAACGTGATGTACGTACAGGTTTTAAGCTCACTAGTACTTTTAAAGGGAATGCTACTACTTATGATGTGACAGCAGTAATGGACGATGGTGTTATAGTGTATGATGATCGCACTTATCTAATAGGTAATCTAGAAGGTTCTGCGCGTGTACGTCCAGATAGCACGTCAGTACAGTTTGATAACAAATTATTAAATCTTGATTTACGATCTAATTCAGATCCTAGTCGTATTGCCACTACATTGCAAGACCACGTGAACAGTTATTTTTATAGGGATGTTATTTTAAAAGATACGATAGTAAACCCTGTAAATCTTGTGCTTAAAGGTAAGGTAAGACAGTCTCCGTTACTCAATGAAGTCTTTTTAGTCAATATGAAAGATCTAGATACGATTTCTGTAGCTGTAGCTTTTAATCAAGCAGCGCGTAAACTAGATGCCTCGATACAAGCACCACACATTAATTATGCAGGTAATGAGCTGGATAGCCTCTCATTTACTATGAACACAAACCGAGATGCATTTACCTTTGATTTAGGTTTTGACGGCTTAACTGCCGGGCCTATCGCCATACAAGAAACGCGTATAAAGGGAAATCAAACTAACAATGAACTTTCATTAGATTTTCTAGCCTATGCAAATGATGAGAAGCTCATACAAGTACAATCAGATATTACTGGGAGTAGGGAGCGTTTACGTTTTCACGTAAGTGAAGACAGCCTTATTTTTAATAAAAAGGATTGGAAAACCCCGTCAAGTAATGAAGTGATTATTACAGATGGAAAATTAGCTTTTAACGATTTTCGCTTTACGCGAAAGTTGCAATCTGTCGAATTTACAGACAAACTTCCTACCATTGAAAAGGATCACATAGCTATCGATTTTCAGAATTTTAAAATAAGTGAATTCCTTGCATATCTCAACCCAGACGAAAAACTTGCTAGTGGTAACCTTAATGGGGATTTTGTACTAGAAGAACCCTTTGGTGACATAGGTTTTCTGGCAGATAT
>JAHDEV010000004.1:1531-7419 GCA_020628615.1 Dokdonia sp. | reverse complement strand
ATGGGGATTTTGTACTAGAAGAACCCTTTGGTGACATAGGTTTTCTGGCAGATATATATGTTGAAAAGCTACGAGTACTAGAAGAAGATCTAGGTATTTTAGAACTTACAGGTAGATCTATTAATGGTAATAAATACGACTTTAGCCTTGATGTATCAGAAGGAGTGGCAGATCTAGAACTCACTGGCGATTATATTGCAGATATAGATGGAGCTACCATCAATATGGATCTAGATATTAACGAACTCAAAATGGAGGCAGTAGATGGTTTTTCTCTTGGTGAATTAAATAATGGATCTGGTATGCTCAATGGTAATTTTAAAATGAACGGGAAGCTTGTTGATCTGGAATACCAAGGGTTTTTACGTTTTACTAATGCAGGATTTACTGTTACTAAGCTTAATGCACCATTTACGCTACTTAAAGAAACGGTATCTATAGACAATGAGGGAATCTCAATGTCAAATTTTACCATACGTGATGATAAGGATAATAAACTTACAGTAGATGGTCTCGTGGGTACTGAGAGCTTTATTAACCCGACATTTGATTTAAAAGTCGTTGCAGACGATTTTCAAGCGCTTAATGCAGAGCAAGGTGATAACGACTTTGTATACGGGACAGCGGTTTTTGACGCTACTGCCTCCATCACCGGTGATTTACAAATACCCATAATAGATCTTGACGCTACCGTGGGCGGTAATACAGATATCACCTACATTATGCCTACAGCAGCGGCAAACATAGAGTCTAGTGATGGTATTGTAGTGTTTGTTAATAGAGAAAATCCAGACGCTATTCTCACACGCACCGAAGAAGAAACAGGAACAATTACAGGTTTTGATATAAAATCACTTCTTAAAGTAAATAGAGATGCACAAGTAACCATACTTATAGATGAAGAGACAGGTGATAATCTAAAGGTAAATGGTGATGCAGATTTAAATTTCACACTACAACCCAATGGGCGTATGAATCTAACAGGAGTGTACGACGTGGCTGGTGGGCAGTATGAGATGAACTTATATAACCTGGTTAACCGCACATTTACGCTTGACCCAAGCAGCCGAGTATCTTGGTCTGGAGATCCTTTTGATGCAAAACTAGATGTGCGTGCCATTTATTCTGTAGATGCTTCTGCGGCGCCTCTTATGGCTATCACAAGTACTAGTGATGATCCTGCAGCACAGTCACAATACAGGCAGCAATTACCGTTTTTAGTCTACCTAAACATAGACGGGGACCTTCTTAGCCCAGAGATAAACTTTGCATTAGACCTGCCAGAAGATGAGCAAGGAGCACTAGGAGGTGAGGTATATAGTCGCGTACAACAAGTTAATCAACAAACTGGAGAGTTAAACAGACAGGTCTTTTCACTCTTAGTACTCAATAGATTTTATCCTGACTCTAACTCAGATGGGAGTCAAGGAGGGTTTGCTAGTATTGCTAGAGATAACCTTAACGATGCACTATCTGACCAACTTAATATTTTTTCTGATAAATTATTAGGCAACACAGGATTCCAGTTAGATTTTGGACTCGATACATTTACAGACTATCAAGGCACAACGCCACAAGAACGCACGCAGCTGGACATTGCTGCACAGCGTAAGTTCTTTAACGATAAGCTTACCGTACGTGTAGGAAGTAGTGTAGATGTAGCGGGCGAGAGTGCAAGTGGCGATGCCACACCGCTTATAGGTAATGTGAGCCTAGAGTATGAACTTACTGAAGACGGACAGTATCGCCTCAAAGGCTTTAGACGTAGTGAGTTTGAAAACGTGATAGATGGACAGACCATTGTAAGTGGGATCTCGCTCATATTCCAGCAAGAGTTTAATAAATTTAGTCAGTTGTGGAGTGCTATCTTGAGAAAGAAGCAACAGCAACTCCTTCAAGAAGAAGAGCAAAAGGAAGAACTCAAACCTTCCCAAGAAAATAGAAAAACTAATAAGATAGATTAATCAAGTGCAGTACCGTAAATTAATACACATAGTCCTTGTCATAATTAGCATCACACTCTGCTCTTGTAGTGTAGAAAAGTATATACCTGAGGGAGAACGATTATATACTGGTGGTGAGGTTATAATTAACTCAGATAGCACCATAGTTAATCAAAATTTACTCAAGGCAGAGTTAGAAAGTGTTTTAAGACCTTCTCCTAATACTAAGTTTTTAGGAATGTACCCTAACCTGAGCATACATTACAAAGCACAGCGAGAAAATCCAGGCGTTATAAATAAATGGCTCAATAAAAAAATAGGAGAGGAGCCCGTTTACCAGTCAGATGTAGAGGAGTTTGAGGTAGAGGCGTTATTGCGCAACAGGCTAGAAAACCGTGGTTTTTTCTATAGTGGTGTGAGTTCACGCTTTCGCGAAAGCGAAAAAAAGAAAAGAGCCTCAATAGCGTACACAGTAGAGCTACCTACACCATACCGTATGGAAACCTACCAGCTAGACACACTCTCGCCGCCTATTTATAGAGAGATGATAAGTACGGTTAAGAGTTCGCCATTCAAAAAGGGAATGCGATATGACCTCTCAAATCTAAAACAAGAGCGCGACCGCATAGATTACAAGCTTAAGAGAAAGGGATATTACAATTTTAATCCATCCTTCCTCATTTTTGAGATTGACACAAATCAATATAAGAACAAGCGTTTTGATATGTTCTTAAAGATTAAAAAAGATGTTCCTAACAAGGTCATTGTACCTTACAAGGTCCAAAAAATCAATGTGTATCCTAACTATGAACTAAAAGACACATTACAGCAAAACGTCACACGCTACGATAGTTTAAATATTATACAAAACGAGACTTTTTTTAAGCCAAAATACCTTGCGCCTTACATCACACTCAAGGAAGGCGAGTTCTATAACCCAGATGTCTCTCGTAATACAGCACGTAGACTTTCTACCATAGGCGCTTATAAATTTGTAAATATCCAGTATGAAGAAATAGATAGCCTGCGTAGTGATAGTCTTGGGGTTTTAGAAGCAAATATATATTTATCACCTCTTAATAAAAGAGCATTACGAGCAGAGGTACAAGCAGTAACAAAGAGTAATAATTTTGCTGGGCCGGGCCTTGCTCTTACCTATAGCAACCGAAACCTCTTTAAAGGGGGAGAAGTGCTTAATATTACAGGCTCTGCAGGTTATGAAGTGCAAGTAGGTGGTGGCGAGTCTTTGAGCAGTATTGAGCTAGGACTTGCAAGTGAGCTTGTATTCCCTAGAGTGATTTTTCCAATTAAGATTAACACAGATTTCTTTAAATACAACATCCCAAAAACCGTCACGGCGCTAGGTTTTGATTATTTAAACAGGTCAAAGCTATACACGCTACTATCTGGTAACGCAGGCTTTGGCTACACTTGGGATGCAAATAAATATGTGACGCATAAATTAAACCCTATCTCACTAAGCTACACGAGATTGTCTAACACCACAGAGGCCTTTGACGAGATACTTGCAGAAAACCCATTTTTAGAACAAAGTTTTGAGCAGCAATTTATCGCCGGTCTCACCTATAGTTTTACCCACAATGGGATGGTAGATACTAGTGATACACATCAAGTATTTCTTAATACAAATATTGAGATTGCTGGTAACACGGTAAGTCTACTTGGCCAAGAAAATGAGGATACAGAAAACAACACCTTTTTAGGACTAGAGTATGCACAGTTTGCAAAGATAGATGCAGATTTTAGGTATCATTTTAACTTTGGTAAGGAGCAAAAAATTGCCACTCGTTTATTTGCTGGTTATGGATATGCATATGGTAACTCAGAGATATTGCCCTTTGTAAAACAGTATTATGCAGGCGGTCCATACAGCGTGCGTGCGTTTAGAATACGCTCTTTAGGGCCTGGTACGTCAACAGGGAACTCAGAGAGTGGGAGCTTTTTTGACCAGATAGGTAACATACGCCTAGAGGCAAATGCAGAGTATAGATTTCCTATCTTTAATTACCTTAAAGGAGCCTTTTTTGTAGATGCGGGTAATATCTGGAATAGCGTTGAGAACGAAGATCTACCGGGTAAAGATAAGTTTACCTCAGATTTTATAAATGAGCTTGGTATAGGTGGAGGTTTTGGGCTACGTGTAGATGTACAAGGTTTTGTAATACGTTTTGATCTCGCTGCTCCTTTTCACGATCCATCGCTTACAGAAGGAGAACGCTGGGATTTCAAATTTGATGAACCTATCTTTAATTTTGCTATTGGTTACCCTTTTTAAATAATTTACGCTTTCGCGAAAGCAAAAAAAATAACACTCATACTACTTCATATATGAACAATTCTACTCATAAAATACACATTATAGGCGCCGGAATAAGTGGTCTCATTGCTGCCATACAACTGGAACAGAAGGGATATGCACCCACGATTATTGAAGCGACAGATCGTGCTGGTGGTCGTGTAAAGACAGATGTTGTAAACGGTTACCAGCTAGATCACGGTTTTCAAGTGCTACTAGACGCATACCCAAAAGCAAAGGAGTATCTCGATTATAAGGCCTTAGAGCTACAATCCTTTTTACCAGGAGCGACCATATTTAAAAACCGCAAATCTCAATCTATAGGCGACCCTACACGCAGTATCAAGATGCTTATACCTACAATGACCTCATCTGTAGGAACACTGGGTGACAAGGTTAAGGTGCTTAAGCTTAATAAGGATTTAAAAAACAAATCTATAGAAGAGATTTTTAATACTCCAGAGAGCTCTACGCTAGTTTACCTGCGCAAGAGAGGCTTTAGCCAGGCGATGATTACAGATTTCTTTAAGCCGTTTTTCAGCGGTATTTTCTTAGAGACAGCCCTTGAGACTTCTAGTCGTATGTTTGAGTTTGTGTATAAAATGTTTGGAGAAGGGATGGCTACTGTGCCAAAAGCCGGAATAGAAGCAATACCTAAACAACTCTGTACACAGCTCAAAAACACCACTTTTATGTTTAATACGAGTGTAGCAAGTGTAGAAGATAACACCATCACCCTCACAAACGGAACTGCCCTAGAGAGCGATTATACTATTATAGCTACAGAAGCTAGCCAGTTTATAGCAAACCTAAGAGGTCAAGAGACTCCCTGGAAGTCTTGTGTAAACTTATATTACGAGGTAGAAGCAGTAGGGAAGAAGCAACCCTTAATCCAACTTGTAGCAGATGAGAACACGAGAATTAATAACCTCTTCTATGTAGATGCGCTAGAAACTGCAACTACTGGAGCAAAAAATCTACTCTCTGTAACCGTAGTAGACGATCAAGATTTATCTGAAAAAGCACTTGTTGCAACCGTTACTTCAGAGCTTGCAACTTACTGTAATATCACAGATGTTACTTTCTTAAAATCATATGTGATTCCGCGAGCTTTACCTAAACTTGATAATTTACGTATGGATTGTGAACCGTCTGAAACGCAACTTAAAGACACGATTTTTCTTGCTGGAGACCATCTTCTTAATGGCTCTCTCAATGCCGCAATGACATCTGGGGAAAGAGCCGCTCAAGCAGTCATAGAAAAAATAGAAGGACTACAGCAGTAAACAATAACATCTTCCTAAAAAGCCCACTATAGACAATGTTTATAGTGGGTTTTTTGGTTTAATTTATTTAGTTTAAAATGTTTATTGTCAATTAATTATATATTTTTATTAAAGTATTTATTTAATACTTAATTAGACCTTTATAGATGTTGCTTATAAGGCATTAACATTCTTGTTTAACCACTATTTTTGGGGTATAGCCAATTTCTATATGGTTGACTTTTTATCATAAAACGGCTGAGGTATGTTATTATATGGCAAAACATCATAGTTAAAATAGTCTGCTAAGATTTCGATATCTTTATAGCATAAACCCTTTATGTATGAGCGCAGAAATTTCAA
>JAHDEV010000004.1:0-1431 GCA_020628615.1 Dokdonia sp. | reverse complement strand
AGATTTCGATATCTTTATAGCATAAACCCTTTATGTATGAGCGCAGAAATTTCAAAAAGTAAGTACGATCTTATTTGTGTAGGTGGTGGTATTATGAGTGCAAATCTTGCACTTATGGCAAAGATGCTTAAGCCAGATTTGAGCATTCTCATTTTAGAACGTCTAGGTGATGTTGCTCAAGAAAGTTCAGCCGCTTGGAATAATGCAGGTACGGGTCACTCGGCACTTTGTGAACTCAATTATTGCCCAGAGCAAGAAGATGGGTCTGTCTCCATAAAAAAGGCCATAGAGATTTGTAAGCAATTTGAAATTACAAAACAGTTTTGGGCACATCTCGTAGAAAAAGGATTTATAGAGGATCCTCAGCGTTTTTTAAAGCCCATACCACATCATAGTTGGGTAACAGGAGAGAAGAACGTCACGTTTCTTAAAAAGCGTTTTGAAGCCTTTAAAGAGCACTTTATGTTTGACACGATAGCGTATACAGATCAAATAAGTAAGATGAGGGACTGGTTCCCGCTTATAATGCACGATCGCACAGAAGATGAGGTGATGGCAGGATCACGTATAGATCGTGGCACAGAGGTAAATTTTGGGGTGCTTACCAAGCGTTTATATGAAATACTAGCAACAGAATTTGACACCCCAGTACACTTTCATAAAGAGGTAGAAGATCTTGACCCGTTAGATAATGGTAACTGGACGGCAATTACAAAAGATCTTAAAACAGGTAACAAACAATCTATAGAGGCAGATCATATTTTTATAGGTGCAGGTGGCGGCGCGCTGTTATTGCTTGAGACTGTAGAGATAGAGGAGAAGGATGGTTTTGGCGGTTTTCCAGTAAGTGGTGAGTGGCTGGTTTGTAAAAACAAAGCGCTCATAGAGCAACACAACGCAAAAGTATATAGTAAAGCGGGAGAGGGCGCGCCACCTATGAGTATGCCGCACCTAGACACTCGCTATGTAGATGGTGAGAAGCAACTTATGTTTGGGCCCTTTGCAGGATTTAGCCCTAAGTTCTTAAAGCAGGGATCTAATCTTGATCTCGTAAAAAGTATCAATTTTAAAAATATCCCATCTATGCTAGGCGCTTTCTGGCATAATCTAGATCTTACTAAGTACCTCATAGGCCAAGTTACAATGACCTTTGAAGATAGAATGAACGAACTACGTAATTTTATAAAAGATGCAAAAAATGAAGACTGGCGCATAGAAGTAGCCGGCCAGCGTGTACAGACTATAAAACGAGACGAATTTGAAGGTGGCAAATTAGAATTTGGAACTCAAATTGTAAGTGGTTCTGACGGTAAAATAACGTGTTTACTGGGCGCTTCTCCAGGAGCATCTACCGCGCCAAAAATTATTCTAGACGTACTAGAACAAGCCTTTCCAGAGATAATGAACTCCCCAGAAGGAAAGAAAAAACTT
>JAHDEV010000124.1 GCA_020628615.1 Dokdonia sp. | reverse complement strand
TGACTAGTGCATCTTGCCCATTACAAATGGACTCAATAATCTCTTGCTGGTTAGGTCTAAAGCCATCATAACCAAAGTGAGTTTTGAGTAATTTATGTAAATCTTGTTGTGTGGGTAGTGCAGAATTTGTCATTGTGACAAAGGTACTCAATGTATGATTTTAATACCCCTATTTTATAAGGCAGACTTAAGTTACAGCCAGACATATAAATAAAATTGATGACGCATATATCTGACTGTAAACTAAGTGATAAGCTACTAGTTATTCTTACTAAGCATTAATAACTCATTGCACACAATCTCTGTAGTGTACCTTTTTATACCATCTTTATCTTCCCAAGTGCGGTTAGTAAGTTTTCCTTCTATAGCAATTTCTTGCCCTTTTTGTACATAGGTCTCTACCACTTTTACAAGGCCACCACGTACTACGATGTTGTGCCAGTAAGCGCGCTCTATCTTTTGTCCATTCTTGTCTTTATAAGAATCATCTGTTGCCATAGAGAAGTTGGCAATTTTGTTTCCGTCTGGAAAAGTTGTGATTTGTGGGTCTTGACCTAAACGGCCGATAAGTTGTACTTTGTTGCGTAATGCATTCATAATAAAATTGTTTTCTTGAGCAGGTTAAGCCTGCCAAATTAGTTTCTATTCTTTCTTGAGTCACTCCCAAGAAAATCATTGTTCATAGTGAACAGTGCAAATATGAAACATAAAATAATCTCTATACGAAAGGTAAACGCTTACTTACGTTTATAGTCGTTTGTAAATAATTGTAATCATTTGTAAATGAATAAATTTCCTATCAGATTTCAAAGCAAATGGCTTATAATTAATTATTAAGTATGTTTTATACAATTTGTAAGTATGTCATGATAGGTGATGCAATAGTAAAGCAAGAAGCTTTTCTGTCTTATAAGGTTTTAAAATACTATCATTTATACCGTGTTTAGCTAGTTCGTTATTTCCATTATTATAGTTTGTTGCAGTTAATGCTATAATAGGTGTTGTGGTATTAAATTCTCTTATGGCTACACTCGCATCTATACCATTCATTACTGGCATATTTATATCCATAAGTATAAAGTCATACGTATTTTCTTGTACCATAGATACAGCCTCTAGGCCGTTACTAGCCGTATTGTTGTCTATATCATATTGCTCTAGTACTTTTTTGGTAACTACTTGATTGATCTTATTATCATCTACGATAAGTATTTTTTTACCCTTAAGCTTATCATAACCTGAGATTTCAAATGGAGCTTCTATGTGTTCTTCACTCCCGGTCTCAAGATCTATTTCAAAGTAAAAATTTGAACCCTTGTTGGGGCTGCTTTCTAATGAGAGTTTACTTCCTAGTATTTTTAAAATCTTATTTACAATAGGTAACCCTAAGCCTGTTCCTTCTTGTGTGGGTAGGTTTTCTACTTGTGCAAATTCATTAAAGATATTTGCTTGTTCTTCTTCTGGAATACCTTGACCCGTATCTTTTACTTCAAATAGTATTCTGTTTACTTTACCTACTTGTTTGATAAGTGTAGCTTTAATCGTAATGCTTCCATCTTCTGTAAACTTACTCGCATTACTCATTAAGTTCATAAGCACTTGTGATATCTTGGTTTTATCACCATAAAGCGTGTTAGGAATCTCTGGAGCTATAATGCTATGAAAAACATTGTTATTCTTCTTATTAATAAACTCTAGATTTTGCCCTATGTGATGTATTAATCTGTCTAAGCTAAAATTTGACATCTGTATGCGCTCACCTTCCTTAGAGTCATATTTATTTAAACTAAGTATGTCATTTACCAAAGCCAGTAAATAATCTGCCGAAAATTTTAAGGACTTGAGATCATCTTTGTGAGACTTAAGTGCAGGATCTTCTAAAAAAACAGAGGATAGGCCAATGATTCCATATAGGGGTGTTCTTAACTCGTGGCTTATAGTAGATAGAAATTTAGTGTTACTACTTGCTAGTTTTTGAGACTTCTTTTTTGCTTTAAGGTATTGTCTGTTTTTTGCTCTCAGGTTTCGTAAGAGCTTGTTTCTTTTTGTTCTTCCATATAATAGGGAGCCTATTAGAATAAGTAAGATTACCCCTATTGCAAGTGTAGTTTTAAGAAGCAGGTTGTTTTTTTGAGCCATCTGGGTGGCTAGGTCATTTTCTAACTCTGATGCTCTTAGTTCTTGTTTGTATTTGTTGAGATTAAAACGCGAAGTAGCATTTTTTTCTTGTTTAATTTTATCTGCTTTATAGCGTTTTTCAACGAGAGCATCATATACTTTGCGCACCTCGTTAATCTCTCGATACATTCCTAATGCTTCATAAGCCAGCATTAAATTTTTATAGTTTCTTATCTTATAGTTATCATCTTGTTTCTCACCTCCTATCTCTATAGATTTTTTTATTGCAGTTACGGCTTCTTGTGGTTTATTTTCTAGAAGATGTATTGCTCCTTGCACATAATAAACAGTACTCTCAAAATTTTGTTTTCTACCGTTAAAATCGTGAAGTTCTAACAGGGCTTTTGCTTGATCAAGATAAGGTTGAGCCTCTTGAGCTTGACCTATAGTAGTATGTAACTCTGCTAGATTATTATAGGCTACAAATTGTACAACTGTCTTGTCTGTTACTTCTTGACCAAGTTCTAGTGCTTTTTTAAAATATGAGATAGCTCTTTGGGGCTCTTTTTCAAAAAAGGTGTTCCCTAGATTAATATAAGAACTCACAATCCCATAAGTGTCATTAGCTTTTTTACTTGCTTCAAGGCTTTCTATAAATAAATCTTCTGCACCGTGTATATTATCTACCTGTATAAAAGCGTTACCTAGAGCACTTCTTAACCTTGCAGTAAGAGCCTGCTTGTCTAAGCGCTGTGCATTTTTTATTAAGTAGGGAGTAACTTGTATTAATTTTTCATAATTTGAATCGTTAAATAATTCTAATACAAGTGGTAGGTATGAGTTTATTTCTTCTTCAGTAAGTTCTTTTTCTTGAAGTATTAAAATATCTTCTTGCGAGAATATGTCTTGACCAAAAGATATAGATGGCTGTAAAAAAATGAAAAATGCAAAAATTAAAATGGTTAGTCTTAGCATATTATATGATTTGGGACCTTGAAAGTAGTTATTGCCATTTTTGTGTAATCAAAACATACGCAATTGATTGATTTTAGGATTTATATCTTGAAAATACTACATTTTATCGATAAAACGTATGTTTTTGTAATTTTCTAGTAATTTTTGCAAATATCTCAATTTCAGCAATTTGGTAATTTGTCTTTTTTAGTGTGAGAATGTATTCTTGTTATTTAGTAACTAGACTAATGTTGCGATAGTGATTACGCTTTCGCGAAAGCGTAAAAAATCCTTTCTGTATTAAGAAATTCCTCCATATCTTTTATCTGTAATTAGAAAGCTTATGAGTAACTACCACATAAAAGGCCTAGAGGAGTATTTTCAAGTCTACCGAAAGTCTGTTAATACCCCCGAAAAATTTTGGGAAGAAATAGCCGAGGAGAACTTTGTCTGGAGAAAAAAGTGGGATACTGTGCTGCATTGGGATTTTACAAAGCCAGAGGTAAAGTGGTTTGAAGGGGCGCAACTTAACATCACAGAAAACTGTATAGATAGGCACCTGTATACTAAGGCAGATCAAACGGCTATCATTTTTGAGCCTAATGATATAGATGAGCACGCACAACATATTACTTATAAACAACTGCACGAGCGCGTGTGCAAGTTTGCAAACGTGTTAAAAGATCAGGGCATTGAGAAAGGTGATCGTGTATGTATATATCTACCTATGATACCAGAGCTCTCTATAGCCGTACTCGCCTGTGCTCGTATAGGTGCGGTACACTCTGTGGTGTTTGCTGGTTTTTCTAGTACAGCACTTAGTACACGCATAAATGACGCTTCTTGTAAGCTAGTAATCACGAGTGATGGCTCTTATCGAGGTAAGAAAACCATAGATTTAAAAGGTATCGTAGATGAAGCACTTTTAGATAGTCCTTGTGTAGACAGTGTGCTCGTTGTAAAAAGGATACATACAGAAATCGCAATGCAAGAAGGCCGCGATTACTGGTTACAGCCGCTACTAGAAAAAGCAAGTGCAACCTGTGAGGCGGTCCTTATGAATGCCGAAGATCCTCTCTTTATCCTTTACACCTCTGGCTCTACGGGTAAGCCTAAAGGGATGGTGCATACCACAGCGGGATATATGGTATATAGTGCATATACGTTTAAAAACGTATTTCAGTACAGAGATGGAGATGTATACTGGTGTACGGCAGACATAGGCTGGATTACGGGGCACAGTTATATCGTTTATGGCCCACTGGCAAATGGGGCAACAACCGTAATGTTTGAGGGTGTGCCTACCTACCCAGACTGGGGTAGATTCTGGCAAATTGTAGAAAAACATAAAATCACACAGTTTTATACAGCTCCTACCGCTATACGTGCACTGGCAAAAGAGAGTCTAGATAATGTTACAAAATATGACTTATCTAGTATTAAAATTTTAGGCACCGTAGGAGAACCTATTAATGAAGAAGCGTGGCACTGGTATGATGAAAATATAGGTAAAAAAGGAATCCCAATAGCAGACACCTGGTGGCAAACCGAAACTGGAGGCATTATGATAAGTCCTATTCCATATGCTACACCTACTATACCCACCTTTGCAACATTACCATTACCAGGGATACAACCATCACTTATGGATGAAAATGGCGCCGAAATTAAAGGTAATCAAGTAGACGGACGTCTTACTATCAAGTTTCCTTGGCCAGGGATGGCACGCACCATATGGGGTAATCACCAGCGATATAAAGAAACCTATTTTACTGCCTATGAGAACAGGTATTTTACGGGTGATGGCGCCCTAAGAGATGCAACAGGTTATTATAGAATCACTGGTCGTGTAGATGATGTTATTATTGTCTCTGGGCACAACCTAGGTACCGCACCTATAGAAGATGCCGTAAATGAGCACCCAGCAGTTGCAGAGAGTGCCATCGTAGGTTTTCCTCACGATGTAAAGGGTAATGCTTTATACGGATATGTAATTCTTAAAGAAACGGGAGAAAGTAGAGATCAAGATAACGTGCGTAAGGAGATTAACCAGCTTATAACAGAACGTATAGGCCCTATTGCAAAACTGGATAAAATCCAATTTACACCAGGATTGCCAAAAACAAGGTCAGGTAAAATTATGAGAAGAATACTCCGTAAGATTGCTAGTGGCGAGAGTGAGCAGCTAGGAGATATAAGTACCCTGCTTAACCCAGAAGTTGTAGCGACTATAAAAGATAATGCACTACTATAAAAAAAAGTCCTAAGTAATGGTACTTAGGACTTTTTATAAATTCTAGTTGTTATCATTGAGGTTATCTCTAGGTTGTACGTACTCTTTTTTATCTTTTACTTGATGATTTATTGCTTTACCGTGAGTAGCTTCTAGGTTAATAGCTTGTTCTTTTTTACTAGTTTTCTCGGGATTAGGTGTTGTCTTGCTCATAATTCTTATTTTTTATTTACCTCAAGATACATTCATAAAATAGTGTTTGCCATACTTTTAAAACTCTTTAACCTCTACTTGTTAATAAGTGTAAAATTAGGTGAGTGAGTGTGATTGTAGTAAGATAGATTAACTTTGTACTACAAAAAACCTTTATTATGAAATCTTCATTTTCTGATATCATAAATTCTGACACTCCCGTGCTAGTAGACTTTTTTGCTACTTGGTGTGGACCTTGTAAAACGCTTGGACCTATTTTAGAACAAGTAAAAGACACCTTAGGAGATGGTGTAAAAATTGTAAAGATTGATGTAGATAAAAACCAACCGCTGGCAGCAAAGTATCAAGTGCGCGGGGTGCCTACAATGATTTTGTACAAAAATGGAAAGCAGGTCTGGAGACAGTCTGGTGTGCTAGACAAGACAGCACTGGTTGATATTATTAAAAAATCGTAGTATGATTTTATTAATTTCTCCAGAGCATACCACCCCAGATGAGATAGAGATGCTTCACCAGTTATTTGAAGCAGGATTAACCCACTATCATTTTAGAAAACCAGAGGCAAGCCTTGATGATCATATTACATACCTAAATCAAGTAGAGGCTCAATATCACAACCGCATAATGACGCATAACTATCACGGGGAGCTTTGTGAGCAATTTGACTTGCGTGGTGTGCATCTTGAAGAAGCAA
>JAHDEV010000123.1 GCA_020628615.1 Dokdonia sp. | reverse complement strand
ACGCTTTCGCGAAAGCGTAAAAAAAAAGAAAAGCGGTCTACCGAAGTAAACCGCCTTTCACCAACTAAACTGTCGTTTTTCTAGCCTAATGGTGGCTGTCCATTCATAATCTCTTCACTTGCATATGCTTCAAACTGCTTGAAGTTTTCTTTAAAAGATCTTGCAAGCTTGTTTGCCGTTTCATAATAACCTTTATCATTATTCCACGTTGCGCGTGGGCTCAATACTTCTGTAGGTACTCCTGGACACGTACGTGGTTGTGCGAGTCCAAAAACTGAGTGTATGTGATAGTTATCGTGCGTAGTTTCTTGTGGTAACTTCCCTTCCATCGCAGCTTTAATCATTGCACGCGTGTACTTTAGCTTCATACGTGATCCTACTCCGTAAGGTCCGCCAGTCCATCCTGTGTTGATAAGCCATACATTTACTCCCGCCTCTGTCATTTTCTTACTAAGCATCTCTGCATATTTTGTAGGGTGAAGCGGCATAAATGGCGCTCCAAAACACGCCGAAAATGATGGTACAGGCTCATTTACTCCTGCCTCAGTACCAGCAACCTTTGCAGTATACCCACTTATAAAGTGGTATGCGGCTTGACCTGGTGTGAGTTTAGAGATAGGAGGTAGTACTCCAAAAGCATCTGCCGTAAGGAAGAAAATGTTTTTTGGGTTTTTACCTAGTGATGGTACCTGTATGTTCTCAATGTGATCTATAGGGTAACTTACACGTGTGTTTTGTGTGATAGATGTATCTTCAAAAGCTACATTACCTTGCTCATCTAGTATGACATTCTCTAGTATGGCTCCTGGTTTTATAGCATTGTAGATATCTGGTTCATTTTCGGCAGAGAGGTTTATCACTTTTGCATAACAGCCACCCTCAAAGTTAAAGATGGTGTTTTCTTTAGTCCATCCGTGCTCATCATCACCTATAAGCTTGCGCTCAGGGTCTGCAGAGAGTGTGGTTTTACCTGTTCCAGAAAGTCCAAAAAAGATAGCGGTCTCACCGTTATCACCTACGTTTGCACTACAGTGCATAGGTAATGTCTCTTTCTCAACAGGAAGTATAAAGTTAAGTGCAGAGAAGATTCCTTTTTTAATCTCACCTGTATAACCTGTACCACCTATAATGATGGTTTTTTCTGTAAAAGATAATATCGCAAAGTTGCTCTGGCGTGTACCATCTACAGCTGGATCTGCTAGAAAGCCCGGTGCGTTTAAGATAGTCCACTCTGGATCAAATCCTTTAAGCTCCTCTTCTGTAGGTCTAAGAAACATATTATATGCAAACATATTAGACCAAGGGTACTCGTTTACAACGCGTATGTTGAGTTTGTAATCTTTATCTGCACACGCATAACTATCACGCACGTAGATTTCTTTTTCTGAGAGGTAGTTTGCAACCTTTGTCTTAAGTTTTGCAAACGCCTCTTCTCCAAAGGGGAGGTTTATATCTCCCCACCAGACTTTATCTTCTGTTTTTGCGTCCCTTACGATAAAACGATCCATAGGAGATCTACCTGTAAACTTACCTGTGTTTACAGCGAGAGCGCCAGATGATGCGGTTTTACCCATATCATTTTCTACAGCAATTTGATGTAGTTTTTCGGGAGAAAGTTGGTAGTTGATTTTGGCATTTTTTATGCCAATTTTTTCTAATGAGAGTGTCTTCGATGCTAAGCTATCTGCGACCATACCAATGAGTTTTGTGTTGTTTTATGACACAAAAGTAAGAAGTCTAATCTAGGTACTATAACGTTTTCGCTGTTTTATTTAGATTTTATGAATTGCACTAGGAGTATTACCCAGCTCACAATGAGCAAAGTACCTCCTAGAGGGGTGATAAGCGCAATTTTTGTGAAGTCAAAACTGGTCAAATCATTAGTAGCAAGCCCATAAATAGAGCCAGAAAAGAATAGTATACCTATAACCATAAGTATGAGAAGTATCCTCTTTGACTTTTCGCTTAAAGCGAAAACAGATATAAGCAATAGCAACAAGGCGTGATACATCTGGTATTTTACACCTGTCTCAAATGTAGAAAGTGCATCTGCATCAAGAACTTTTTCTAGCCCGTGAGCCCCAAAAGCGCCAATAACTACAGCCATTAACCCAAATATCGCACCCGCTATACGTAACTTTTTATCCATAATCTTACTATTATATGCTTTGCAAAAGTGTACATTTAAACCTGCATACATCAAACACAAAACTACAAAATACACCACCAATGCGAAAGATTCTAGTTATAGGAGCCGGTAAATCTACTAGCCAACTCGTAAACTATTTACTCAATAAATCTGCAGCAGAAGATTTGCACATTACCGTAGGTGACCTCTCTCTTAAAAATGCACAAAAGCTTATAAATAATCACGATAACGGTACAGCTATCTCACTAGATGTTTTTGATAAAACACAACGAGAGCGAGCCATACAAGAAGCAACTATTGTTATCTCAATGCTACCCGCACGTTTTCATATAGAGGTGGCAAAAGACTGCGTGACTTTTAATAAGTCTATGGTGACCGCCTCTTACATTTCAAAAGAGATGGAAGCGCTAGACACTGCTGTTAAAGAAAAAGGACTTGTCTTTATGAATGAGATAGGCCTTGACCCAGGTATAGACCATATGAGCGCGATGCAAGTGCTAGATCGCATAAGAGACAAAGGCGGTAAAGTAATCCTTTTTGAATCTTTTACAGGTGGACTTGTTGCGCCAGAGAGTGATACCAACCTCTGGAACTATAAATTCACCTGGAATCCTCGCAATGTGGTACTAGCCGGTCAAGGTGGTGCGGCAGAGTTTATACAAGAAGGCACCTACAAATACATTCCTTACCAAAGACTCTTTAGACGTACAGAATTTTTAGAAATAGAAGGCCACGGAAGATTTGAAGGATATGCAAACCGCAACTCACTCAAGTATCGCTCTATTTATGGCCTTGATGATATCCCTACGCTTTACCGAGGCACCATACGCAGGGTGGGCTTTTCTAGAGCTTGGAATCTTTTTGTAATGCTAGGTATGACAGATGATAGCTACCAGCTTCAAAATACAGAGACAATGAGTTATCGCGATTTTACAAATCTCTTTTTGCCCTACTCACCTACAGACTCTGTTGAGCTCAAGCTACGTCACTACCTTAAAATTGATCAAGATGACCTGCTGTGGGATAAATTGCTAGAACTAGATCTCTTTAATGCGTCAAAAAAAATAGGCCTCACAAACGCTACTCCAGCGCAAGCCTTGCAGCGCATACTAGAAGACAAGTGGACACTCGCTCCAGAAGATAAAGATATGATTGTGATGTATCATAAATTTGGCTACGAGCTCAACGGTACTCGCAAACAAATAGATGCTACTATGGTAAACATAGGAGAAGATCAAGTAGAAACTGCAATGGCAAGAACCGTAGGACTCCCTGTGGCGATGGCCACACTGCGCATACTTAATGGTGAGATTACCACACCTGGCGTTCAGTTACCTATTAATCGTGAGGTTTATGAGCCTATTCTTAAAGAGCTAGAAGAGTATGGCATCACCTTTAAAGAGTACGAGGTAGACTACCTAGGCTATAACCCAGATAATGTAGGGGGATAGTGTTACGCTTTCGCGAAAGCGTCACAAAAAACACGCAACTCAATTACACATTACCAGTTATTACGTATCTTTCTCTTTCAATTTACAATCACAAGCGATGAAAATAGTTAAAGACGAACTGGTTATAGACGGTATAGATAAAATTATCTTGCGCCAGCTTATGGAAGATGCTCGTAAACCTATACTTGAGATTGCTCGTAAAGTGGGTATCTCTGGTGCTGCCATACACCAGCGCTTACGTAAGCTAGAAAAATCTGGTCTCATTGCCGGTTCAAAATTTATTATAGACCCAAAAGTACTGGGCTATCGCACACAGGCTTTTATAGGTGTTTATCTAGAGCGTGCAGCAAATAATGCAAGAGCCGTAAGACAGCTTAAGGATATACCAGAGGTAATAGAGTGTCACTACACTACAGGTAACTGGTCTGTTTTGATCAAGATTCTTTGTAAAAACAATGAGGATCTTATGAACCTACTTAACAAGAAAATACAGGCTATAGACGGGGTTTCCCGCACAGAAACCTTTATCTCCCTAGACCAGCAAATAGACAGACAGATAAAAATATAAGCTAGAGCTTATATATACTTCATAAAAAAAGCCTCTCAAAAATGAGAGGCTTTACTTTTTTAAAGAAACTATAAATTATAGTCCTGGGTATGTACCAGATAGTATCTCAATACCATCTATTACCCATCCTACAACAAAGAAACCTGCTGTAAGAATAAATAAAATGTTCCACCCTATAGGGCTTCCTAGGTACCATCTGTGTCCTGCAAAACCTCCTAAAAATAACCATAGAAGTATAGCTATAAGTTGGCGGTCTGCCTCTACAGCAGCAGGAGATGTAAGCACCTCTGTTGTGTCATCTTCTGCAAGAGTTACACCTTCTACAGCTGCAACAGCTGTTCTCTGTACTGGAAATCCAGCATAGGTATTTGTAACTGAAAGCAGTACAAACGCAAATAATAATGTAATTTTGAGTCTCATAATTTGGATGTGAATTGATTATCTATGAATAAATGTACTCAAAATAATTATATGACCTTAAAAGCTACACTACTTTTTATTTTATCGTTTTCTAGTTTTACAGTTTTTAGTCAACTAGATGATTATGAGTACACAGGAGTTATTAAGCTTAATGACTCTGCCTTTATATCTTATAAACTAGTCTTTGAAGAATTAGATGGAAAGATTCAAGGCTACTCTATGTCTGATCTAGGTGGTAAGCACGAGACCAAGTCTAATATAAAAGGAACTTATGATAGTGATAAAAAAGAATTTTCTTTTGCCGAGTATGATATCATCTATACAAAATCTCCGCTAGGAGAAATTGATATGTGTTTGGTTAATTTTTCTACTAGAATGCGTAATCTAGAAAAAAACAAAGCATTTAGCGGTGATTTTAAAGGGCTGTACCCAGACAAAACAGCTTGCCTAGACGGGATGCTTATAATGGCCGCATCAGAAAGAGTGCAAGAGCGTATTGCAAAACTAGACGAAAGAATACAAAAGTCTAAAAAAGTAAGTCAAGAAGTAAAGGATAAAATTTCTGCAAAACGATCTGTAGACACACTTACTATGAGTGTAGTAAGAAAAGATGAAAACCTCAACATATTTGCAAAGAGTAAGGAGTTAACAATTTCGATTTACGACTCTGGAAAAGTAGATGATGACCGTATTAATCTATACGTAGATGACAAGCTTATACTAGAAAACTACGCTATCACTCGTGAGAAAAAGAATATACCCGTAACAATTACAAATAAAACCGCAGTCGTACGGGTGGAGGCTGTAAATGAGGGAACCTCATCACCTAACACGGTAAAGGTTGAAGTAAAAGACGGAGCCAGTCTCATAACTACAAGAACAAGTCTTAAAAAGGGTGAAAAGGCAGCACTTACACTAGTAAAGCAGTAGCTACACCATAAAAAACAGTAAAGCCCTTATGCTTTTAAAAAACATAAGGGCTTTAAACTTTAAAAGAATTAGCTGTTTTTACTCTAAAGTGATTTCTATACCTGTCATACTACCACTGGTAACAGACAGAAACTCATCTGAGATTGCTGTATTTTTTAGCTCTCCAGAAAAAGACCCAAAAACAAAATTCAGATCTAGATCAAGGCTGTTAAGGTTTATTGAGCCTACAGTTTCTAGATTTGTTCTATAAGTCACGCCTCCTGTTTCAAACTGTATAGAAGCTGGCAATATCTCGTCTGCCGTGTTGTATGATTGTTCCATCACTAGTGGTGCATCTGGATTTGAAGAGCCTATTGTAAGTGTAAGCTTCTCGCTTCCTGTATCGTTTGTGGCAGTTACTACAAAGCGTCTACCGTCATTACTTAAAACTGCTGTAGGCATATCTGTGCGAAATGCCGCTCCCCCTACAGAGGCTCTAAATTTTACACTAGGTGCCTCGGCTGGGCCATCATCATCACCGCAGCTTGCTATCAAGCCAAAAGTCATTAATACTACTGCAATCTTTAAAAATCTTAAATTCATTATATGTTTTTTGAGTGAGGTGTAAAAGTAATCAGTTTCTAATAAAACGACCACAATAAAAAACCCACGCTACAAACGTGGGTTTTTCTATTTCATATTTTCGCGAAAGCGAAAAAAATTGTTCTTTCTGTACGACTCGCTCTTAGTATCTGTA
>JAHDEV010000122.1 GCA_020628615.1 Dokdonia sp. | reverse complement strand
CAATTATTGAAAATAATAGCATATTGAGGCCAAGGCTTTGACCGTAAAATAGAAGACTAAAAAGTATAGCGCCTAGACATCTGATTATTGAAGTTTTCATAAAGGTTTGATTTTTAAAGTATGTTGTAAATCTGCGAGTGGTTCTGTGAGTAGCTCTAAGTAATTGAGATTATAAAATGGATTTGCTTTTTTTCCTCTCTTGAAAGCTTTTATAAACGACTTAAAATGATCTATAAATAATGTTGAACCTACGGTGAGTGCAATAAAGAGGTATAGAGATCGCTTGCCGTTACCAAAGAGTAGCCATTGCATAGCAATTTCGTCAGGCACAGCAATACTAGTAGTGGTAAGTACGTGAAACACGTCGTGATCTTCTAGTTGAGGTTCTGGAGTGAAGTTGTGGCTAAGTAAAAAGCAGCCTAGGTGATAACCTAGTGATGATGGTGCGTATTGTAATAATTGGTTTACAGATATACCCCACGCATCGTCTTGCTTAAAAAGCAATTTATACGGGACTTTACTCCACTCGTAGAGGTGTTCTAGTAGTAAATAACGAAGTGTTTTCATAATTTAAAAGTACTTTGTATTTCAAAGTAAAATGATAAAAAAATATATTATGAGTTCTTGCCTAATAATTTTTCAAGTGCTTCTATGTGCTTTTTAAATGCTTCCTTGCCCTTTGATGTGACGCTATAACTCGTATTAGGCTTGCGGCCAATGAACGCTTTTTGGACCACTATATAGGCTTCTTTTTCTAATGCTTTTGCGTGGCTAGCAAGGTTACCATCTGTGGCTCCTAGAAGCTCTTTTAATTCTTTAAAATCTGCCTTTTCATTCACCATAAGCACGCTCATAATCCCTAGGCGGATACGATGATCAAAAGCTTTATTTATGTTGTTTATGATGGACATTGTTGTGTTTTGTGGCGTCTATATGATGTGGTATACGCTTTCGCGAAAATATTAGTTGTTTCTATCATATTTATTATACATGATTGCTCCATAGATAATATGAAATACGCCAAAGCCTAATGCCCAAAAATACAATCCGTATCCTATAAATTGAGTGGCAACGAGACCAATAATCACATTTGCAAGTCCGAGGTATTTGATATCTCCTAGTGTGTATTTACTTGCGTTTACTAAGGCAAGGCCATAGAAGATAAGCGTTGCTGGAGCAATAAGACCAACAATGCCATATTGTATAAGTACGATGCAAAAGGCGCCTCCGGCAAATAATGGAATGGCAAAATTTGCAATAAGTCGTTTTGACGAACTGTCCCAGATAGACTCTTTGTTTTTAGCCGCTTTTTTATAAGTTAAAAAAATACCCGTTCCTAGAGCCATTAATAAAACTATAATCCCAATTATAATTAGTTGTCCGCCTATTATGTTAGAATATCCATAGGAAAATATATCTAAGGGATTTTCTACTCCATATTGTAAAATTACCTTTGCCTTGTCGGAGCTCTTCTCAAGTATATACGCCGGCATTGGATTAAAAGCGAGTACTCGATATGCCGCAAAGGCTCCCACAAGAGCATACACTCCCGCAAGTATACCAGAAAGGCCACTTAATGACATAAAACGTGAAGATCTGCTCATCATCGTTTTGATGCTGGCAATGTCTTCTAGATATTTTGATGACTCCATAATAAAGTACTTTGAAATTCAAAGTTAAACTTTAATTTTGAATTTCAGCAAACATTATAAATTATTTTTTTCTAAGTGGTGTGAGATATGCGCTTAGTGGTAATCTAGGTAGGTTATGGGGGAATGTAGACTCTTAGAAAGAAGCTGTTATTGCTTATTCTTAGATAGATAAGGCATGCGTTAAGAAACAACTGCATGACTCCATAGCCCCGATTGCAATGAAAATCCCGCAATGGAGCGCTAGCGCAATGAGGAATTGTAATGTAAAGCGGGTGGTACCTCGCAAAACATACAATGTCTCTTCTGCTCAAAAAAGAAAGAATGAATGTAAAACGGCTGCGTTATTTTAAAAAACCGTATCCTGAGTCTCGTCTGTAAAGTATTCTAGAAATTTCATGCCACGGTAAGAGTTACCGTGTTTATTGAGTTTTGGGCTCCACACAGCAATAGAAAATGCGTTAGGTAAAATGGCAACCATGCCACCACCCACGCCACTCTTGCCTGGAAGACCCACACGGAAGGCAAACTCACCAGCCTCATCATAAAAGCCGCAGGTTTGCATAATGGCATTTATGCGTTTTGCCTGAGCGGGTTTTACTACTTTCATATCTGTTTTAATCTGCTTGCCTTGATTTGCTAGAAACCCAAAAGTATAAGCCAGTTGCTCGCACGTCATCTCTATGGAGCAGAGGTGAAAGTATAAATCTGTTACTTGATTACATGTGTTATGAATGTTCTTAAAGGACTTTATAAAATTTGCTAGTGCATAATTTCGATATCCCGTTGCCTGCTCTGAGGCGGCGATATCGGTAGCGTATTGTAAATCTTTAATTCCTGATACTTCTCGCACGTAATCTAATAATGCCGTTTTAGGATCATCAAAGAGGTCACAAATAATATCACACATTACAATCGCCCCAGCATTAATAAGAGGATTTCTCGGGATTCCGTTCTCACTCTCCAGTTGTACCAGCGAATTAAAAGCAGTTCCAGAAGGTTCAAAATCCATGCGTTCCCAGAGTTTATCGCCTATTTTTGAAAGCACAAGGCTTAAGGATAAAACCTTAGCAATACTTTGTATAGAAAACTTTACCGTGGCATCACCGCAAGTGAACTGTTCTCCGTTTTTTGTAATGAGACAAACGCCAAATTGATCTGGATTTACGGTCGATAGCTCAGGGATATAGCTAGCCACATCACCTACATGCTCCATTTTTAACACTTTCTGGTATGTGTTATCTAGTATGTTTTGGCAATCTATCATTCTCTAATTATTCTGCAATGTTAGTGTCTCAACAAGTCGAACGCCTGTTGCTGTTTTTTCAAATAGAAACGACGTACTTCCTCCTTGATAAAACGTAGGATACTTTGCGGTACGTTTACGCTTTCGCGAAAGCATTTCTATCACAAACATATCATTCTCGGTCTCAGAAACATAAAGCTGGTAGCGTGATCTTCTCTTATCTCGTACTTTTTTAAAAGTAGGAATCTCAATGGGTTGATATAAATCACCATAAAAATTCTCAAAATCCTTGTCTGCAAAACGAGTGTCCATACCATCTAGCCAGAATGCATAAGCTTGATTTGTAAAACTTACGGTCCCTGCCGATGCTGCAATTGCAGTGGCTCCCGTCTGTTTAAATTCAGGCGTTTTTTTAATTAAATCGACAGCTTTTTGATATGTCTCTGTAGTTTCTTGTGCTTGAAGCCCTAAGCTCAAACACAAAATGGTGATAAATATTGATAGTCTCATTATAGTACTTTTCCTTTTATTTTTTTCCAAACACTGAGTAGTAATCCTGCAGATACAACGCAAATGCTCAATCCAATAAGTGCATTAGTAAGTTGGCCATAAATGAAGTAACCGGTGGTAAATAACGTTCCGTAAATTAATACACATCCCAGCAGCATTGCGACAATACCCATAGGTACACTCCACTTTTCTGTAGTTTTTATGATGTTTACTTGTTCTTGGTCTGCTTTTAGTATAATTTTTTTCCATCCTGGGCCTCCAGGTTGTGTTTTTTTATAGAACGCATAAAGTGTTTCTTTAGTTTCTGGTTGTGTGAGATAAGTAACAATAAGCCAAATAAGCGTTGAGCTAAATACCACAAAAGGAAACTTGGCATACGCTGGTAACATTCCGCTAGCTCCAAAGAGTGTTTCACCCAGTGAAGTAAATTCTATGAGAATAGAAATCACACCAGAGGCAAGCATGGCGCTTATCTCTGTCCACGCATTAATGCGCCACCAGAACCAGCGTAGTATAAAAATAAGTCCCGTACCTGCGCCAAACATCAGTATGATATTAAAGAGTTGTAGTGCATTTGTAAGTGCAAGGGCAATTAGTGCGCTTATCACCATTAGAATTACCGTGGTAATACGACCTACAGCAACGAGTTCCTTTTCGGTTGCGTCAGGTTTAATTTGTTGTGCATACACGTCATTTACTACGTAAGATGCTCCCCAGTTGAGGTGCGTACTTATGGTACTCATATATGCGGCAGAGAGTGATGCGAGCACGAGACCTAACAACCCGCTAGGTAACATGGTAAGCATTGCAGAGTATGCTAGATCTTGTCCTAGTTTATCTTCAGATATATTTGGGAATGCCTCTTGAATACTTGCGAGGTCTGGAAAGATAATAAGAGAAGCAAGTGCAACCAGAATCCAAGGCCATGGGCGTAATGCGTAGTGCATGATGTTATAGAAAAAGGTAGCTCCTATGGCGTGGTTTTCATCCTTGGCAGCAAGCATACGTTGCGCCACATATCCACCACCGCCAGGCTCAGAACCAGGATACCAAGAACTCCACCATTGTACCGCTAGCGGGATGATGAGAAGTGTAATAAGCATCTCTGTATCGTTAAAATCTGGAAGGAGATTGATTTTATCTTTTACATTTTTATGAGAAATTAATGCTTCTAGCCCGCCTATTTCTGGCATACCTACGATGTAATATGCAGCACCAAATGCTCCTGCCATCGCGACAAAGAATAATATAAAATCTGTATAAACCACTCCTTTAAAGCCGCCTATGGCACTAAAAACAACGGTAATCACTCCAGCAACTATCACCGTTGTCACTGGGTCAAGACCTAGCATCACTTCGCCTATTTTTATTGCGGCAAGAGTTACACCAGCCATTGCGAGTACGTTAAATACAATCCCTAGGTAAATCGCTCTGAATCCTCGTAAAAAACGAGCAGGAGCACCACCATAACGCAGCTCATAGAACTCGATATCTGTTTTTACCTCAGACTTACGCCATAGTTTTGCATAGACAAATACCGTTAGTAATCCAGTAACGAGAAATGCCCACCATACCCAGTTACCTGAGACACCGTTAGTACGCACAATATCTGTAACCAGATTAGGAGTATCTGTAGAGAAGGTAGTAGCCACCATAGAAAGCCCTAAAAGCCACCACGGCATATTACGACCCGATAGAAAGTATTGTGTAGTGTTTTTTCCTGCGCTTTTGCCTACGTAAAAACCTACGCCTAAAATAATTACAAAAAGAGCAATAATAATGGCAATATCTAAGCCAGATAAGTCAATCATAAAAAAAGAAGAATGTATGGTGAATCAGAGTAGGAAGATAATGATTTAAAATAGCATCTATATTTATTGAGATGCCCTTTCTAATTTAAAATTTACAATTGCTTTGTTATCAGTAAAGAGTGTAAGAAAAGGTTGGCTGGGATTTTTGACTTTAACTTTTGCTACCAATTTGTTGTTTTTTCTGTGGATAAAAAGCTTTTTAGCAAATTTAAATGATGCATTTTGGTAATAAATTTCCTTTCCTTTTGGGCGCTTATCAAAATAAATTAGATAAGTGTCATTTTTATATTCTGTTAAAATACCTTCGTGATCATCAGCTAGATGAATATCTGATGAGCTGTAATAGGTATAAAATACGGGTTTTGAGAAAAATGTTTCTTTTGATATTGGTTTTTCGAGTAATTGCCAGGTTGGATTTCCAGGGTAGTGGTGCTGAATAAAAACCTCTGGTGGAGCTTTATAAAATTTATTTGAAAAATTGAATTCCCATTTCGTTTTATACTCTACTTCATAGCCAGCTCCCCACGTAGTATCTACCAAGTGCCACTCCTCATCCAAGTATACAGCGTTCCATACATGATCTTTCATGCCGGGATCTGCCCCAATAAAGTTTGGGTTTAGTTTTGTATAACCACGGATTTTTTTAGCGGGAATTTCTAATTTTTCGCAAAGAGCAACAAATAATGATGCATAATCACCACAAATACCTTTTTTGCTTTCTAGAGTTTTAGTGATTCTTTGCCTCTCTAAGTTTCTCAATTGTCTCGCTTGTTCTTTTGGCGAACGATATATCATTAATGGAGGAGATCTAAAGCTGTAATACCTGCTTAAATCGTAGGCAATATTCTTACTAATCCAAGTGTAGACAGCTCTTGCTTGTAGTTCTTTGGAGTTGAAGTCATTGTGAATTCTATAAGCAATGTCTTCAATGGTATTTAGTGTTTTTGGATAAGTGCTAACCTGCTGTTCTAGTTCTTCAATTGTCTGACTGTTTGCAAGGAGTGAGAAAAAAAGAAATGCGATTGCTAAATGTTTTATTTTCAAGATCTTTAGTTTTAAAAACTAAATATAAAACAAAACAATGAACCCAGCCGAAGAATACATCCTCGCTAAACCAGAGCCTTGGCGTTCTAT
>JAHDEV010000121.1 GCA_020628615.1 Dokdonia sp. | reverse complement strand
GGGTTTATTTTTATAAACACAGAGTATCGTCATACCTTGCTAGAAAAAGGATGGTTTGTACTACAAGGTAATGCTTTTGTAGACGCAGGTAGCTTAAGACAACCTAGAGAGCGTGTAAATCAACTTTTTAATGACAGTAACTTTGAGTCATTTACAGGTGTAGGTGTACGTTTTATACATAAACGTATCTTTAACGCAGTGATAAGACTAGATTATGGTATAAATATAGGTGATACAAAAACTAGAGGTCTCGTTTTTGGGATAGGGCAATACTTTTAATAAATTACCAGAGCAATGTCGCTTAAAAATTAACACGTGATACAAAGAGTATTTTTTATTTTGATAGGTTGCTTTATGTTGTGTGCTTTATCTGCACAAGAGGCAACTGTATTAGATTTAAAAGTACAAGGAGTAAAACGTCTTAAGCCTAGTTTTATAAAACTTATAAGTGATATAAAACCAGGAGCAGAGCTAGACAGCACAATTATAGCTCAAGATATTATACGTCTTAAAAGATTACCAGCGGTTGCTCACGCTTACTTTCAGGTATTTAAGTCACACGATAACTTCTATAATGTCTTTTATAATGTAGAAGAAAATATCACAATAAACCCGCAAGTTAATTTCTATACGACAAATGATGATGAATTTGCATACAGGCTAGGTCTTTATGAATATAATTTATTAGGAAGAAATATAGGTTTTGGAGGGTTTTATCAAAAAGATATTTTTAGCTCATATGGTGTAAATTTTAGAGCACCTTTTTTGTTTAATAACAGTGTAGGACTTGCGATAAACTTTCAGAGTCTTACTACTCAAGAACCTGTGTTCTTAGATAATGGTACTGCAGACTATAAGTATAACAATACTTCTATAGAGATTTTAGGCCTATATGCTTTTAACTTTAAGCATCGTGTTGAGTTAGGTGTAAACTTCTTTAATGAAGACTATTTATACCTTAACGGAGCTACAGATGTGAGCGTGCCACAAGCCTTTAATGTAGATAAAATTCTGCTTAAGGGTATTTATGAGTATGATGCTCTTAAATATGACTTTCAATATGTAAGTGGTTTTAAAAGCACTTTTAATGTACAATATGTACAGGCTAATGCGGTGACACTACCAGATTTTACCATCTGGTGGAATGATTTTAGATATTTTGCTAGAATACGAGATAAGGATGGTATTTATGATGGAAACATCGCAACGCGATTGCGTTTAGGTCTTGCTACAAATGCAGATTCTCCTTTTGCCCCCTTTTCTGTAGATAATAATCTTAATATAAGGGGTGTAGGTAATACCATAGATAGAGGTACTGGCGTTGTAGTACTCAACGCAGAGTATAGACAAACGCTAGCAGATCGAGACTGGTTTACAATACAAGGCGTAGGCTTTGTAGATGCTGGTTCTTGGCGCAATCCCGGGGGAGATTTTGGAGATTTTGGTGATGATCAAAATTTGCGAGTTTACCCCGGTCTAGGCCTTAGGTTTATTCATAAAAAGATTTTTAACGCCACTTTTCGCGTAGATTACGGGTATGGCGTTACCACAAACTCAACTAGTGGATTTGTGTTTGGTATAGGGCAGTATTTCTAGTCACGTTTGTTAAACTCAAAACAATTGAGATAATATTAATAAGATCTCATAAGTAGTATTGTAGATTTATATCAGTATTAACAACAAACCAAAAACCAATGTCACTAATAACCATTATTCTAAGTATTCTTTTTCCGCCACTAGCAGTTGCACTAGAAAAAGGAGCAGGAAAAGATTTACTCATAAATATCTTACTTACACTATTAGGCTGGCTTCCCGGAGTGATTCACGCCTTTTACGTAAACAGTAAATAAGAGCAACACATATATTACAAGCGCCCGCTACATAAGTAGCGGGCTTTTTTATTTTATAAAGACTTGTAGGAGTTTAATAGATATAGGTACGCTTTCGCGAAAGCATAAAAAAACCTTTTAAAAATAGTAGGTTTTAGACAAACTATAGCAGACATTTTTTCGTAGGTTTAAAAAACCATTACAACCTACATCTATGCGCATCATTACTATTGTATTTGTACTTCTTTACGGCATTTGCACTACTGCACAAGAGCGTAAAGTAAGACCTTTTGATGTAGAGGCAGACCTTTTTGGCGGAACGATTTTAGAACATAATCCAGATATCTCTCACCTTATTACAGAACACCCTACGGGAGTAATGCTGGCATATAACCGAAAGACCTATGGTTTTGAACCCTGGGAGCGCCGTTACAACTTTCCAGATGTGGGGTATACATTCGTGTACCAAGATATGAAAAATGAGTATCTGGGAGAGCTGTATAGTGCATACGCGCATTATAACTTTTATTACTGGAAGAGGCGCTTACAGTTTAGAATAGGGCAGGGTCTCGCGATTGCTACAAAACCCTATGACAGGGAGACTAATTTTATAAATAATGCATATGGTACTACAGTCTTGAGTAGCACGATGCTTAAGTTAAGCTACAAGAAAAATAATATTTTTAAAAATATAGGCTTTCAAGCAGGGGTGACCATTATACACTATAGTAATGCAAACCTTAAGGCACCAAATAATTCTACAAATACGTGGGCGTTTACTGCAGGATTAAATTACTTCCCAAAAGCGGCCGAGTTTCCCGAGTATATACCTATGGGAGAAAAAACTCCTTATAAAGAACCTGTGCATTTTAACATTACTCTGCGCGGTGGAGCAAATCAAAGCGATATAAATAACTCACCACGCTATGGTTTTGTTACCATTACTGCCTTTGTAGATAAGCGCGTTAATCACAAGTCTAGCTTTACGGCGGGTGTAGATGCTTTTTTTGCAAATTTTTTAAAAGAGCTCATACGTTATGAGTCTATTGCATATCCAGATGGTGACGTCACGGGTGAGGAAGACTGGAAGCGTTTTGGGATTTTTGTGGGACACGAGCTGCATTTTAATGAGCTTTCTTTTATATCCCAATTGGGATATTATGTGTACTATCCATATGATTTTGAAGGGAGATTTTACAATAGGTTAGGTTTAAAAAGAACCTTTGGAAAACATCTTGCAGGGAGTATGGTCGTAAAGGCACACGGTGCAAAAGCAGAGGCAGTAGAGTTTGGTATAGGTTATAGATTTTAATAAGATGAGACACTCCATTTATATAGCTAGTATAATAGTAATCATTGTAAGCATTATTTCTTGTGATACAGAAGATACACTAACGTGTCTAAAAACCACAGGCGATGTTGTTACACAAGAGTATGACTTAACAGATTTTGATAGTATAACGATTTTTGAACGCGCTCAACTTATAGTGACAGACGCTCCAGATATCTCGGTAAGACTAGAAACTGGAGAAAACTTAATTGAAGATTTTGAAATATTTGTAGAAGACAATACACTTAAAATTAAAAACACAGCTTCTTGTAATATTATACGTGATTATGATACATCAAAGGTGTATGTGAGTCATCCCGATTTAAAACAGATACGCAATAGCAGTGGGCAGACGGTAGAGGCAGAGGGTGTCTTGACTTGGAACTCACTCAGGTTAATAAGTGATGACCTTATAGAAGAAGACTTTTATCATAAAGATGGTGACTTTAATCTTACACTAGATGCAGAAAATGTGCTATTACAATGCAACGGATTGTCTAATTTCTTTATAAATGGAAGTGTGACAAATCTTACCATAAACTTACTAGATGGTGATAGTAGATTACCCTTAGAAGATCTTGATGTTCAAAATGTCTCCATCTTCCACAGAGGGACTAATGATGTGATACTAGTACCACAATTATCTATAGTGGGAGAGTTGCGTAGTACGGGTAATTTGATTTTAAAAAACACACCACCAGTTGTTGAGGTAGAAAGTTTCTTCACGGGTGAAGTTATTATTGATTAATTATTCTTTCGCTTAAAGCGAAAAAAAAGCGCCCCAGTATGGAGCGCTTTGTATAATAAAATCGAAGTAGTTCAGACTATATAGTTTCTACCACTTTATCTAATGCGATTCTTGATTTTGGATTTTTACTAGGTTGGTTAAAATCCTCTTCATCTCTATATCCTATAGCCACGGCAACAAGGGTTGCATAGCCATCGTTTCCTATAATCTTGTCATAGTTTGCAGGCTCTATTCCTTCCATAGGGGTAGCATCTATTCCCATAACCGCACAAGCACTTAGCAATACACCTACAGAGAGATATACTTGCTTATCAAACCAAGCAGTAATCTGTTCCTTAGGTAGCGGTTTTAGGTTCTCATTATAATAATCTACCATTCCTTGTGGTAATTCTCTCTTGATTTGCTCTTCAAAAAGTGATAAGTCATCTACTCTACTAAAAACAACTACAGTATCACTCTTAGTCACTTTCTCAGTGTTTATCCAAGATACTTTAGATAGCTTCTCCTTTGTGTCTTGATCAGAAACAAAAGTAAATTTCCAAGGCTGGCTGTTTATAGAAGAAGGACTTAGTCGTAAGCTCTCTTTAAGCTCTTCTATATGCTTAGGATCTATTTTTTTTGTCTCGTCATACACCTTTGTGGTGTAGCGTTCTTGCATTGCATTTATAAAACTCATAACGTTTATTTTTTTTTACTATATTAAGTATAGTATCAAAAGTATGTATAGTTATATACCTTTGCAAGAACGGTCAAAAAGTATAGGTTTAATTTAACACATCGAGATGCACACTTTTAAAGGAAAAGAATACCCCTGCTGTACAAGTCTTACGATGGGAGTGATAGGCGGTAAGTGGAAAACGGTAATCATTTACCACCTTATAGAAGGTCCCTTAAGATATAGTGAGTTACGCAAGCAAATGCCTACTGTGACAGAGCGTACCCTTAGCCTACAACTCAAAACACTAGAGAGTGATGGTATTATAGATAGACAGGTTTACACAACTAAGCCACCTCTTAAAGTAGAGTATAAGCTTACAGCCTTAGGTGAGTCACTCATACCACTTATAGATGCCATAGCAGCCTGGGGTCGCAAAGTAGATGAGACATAAACCTGTTAAGATATCTTGTTGAGATAATATTTGTGCAAGTCTTCTGCACTAGCCCCTAGCCACTTGCGCACATAGATACTCCAGAAGTGAAACTGTAGTTTCCACACACCATTTTCTTCATAACGACGTGCAGAAGTAGTGAGCCACTCTTGTATAACGACAAATTTACGTCTTGCATACAACTTATTTATAAGGTCATTATCCTCATAAATTATGTAGCGCTCATCATAGCGACCCAGCTCTTCAAAAAGAGCTTTGGTAATAAACTGGCTCTGGTCACCACCGCGGCACGCACGCCACTTAAATTTTGTGAGCCAGCCAGCTAGTTGCAGCCACCAGTGGTTAGAATCAAATTTCATTTTAAAACATCCCGCAGGATTTCCCTGTAATACTTCTTTTACAATAAGTGCATCATAATTTTGAGGTGGGTATGAGTCTGCGTGTAAAAAGTAAAGTATGTCACCTGTAGCTTGTATGGCTCCTGTATTCATCTGTCGTGCTCGACCTTTATGAGACGTAATAATAGATACCGTTTTACTAAGCGCTGCATATTGAGTAACTTGAGTAACAGTATCATCACTACTGCCACCATCTACAACGATGATTTCGTGTATATAATTTTGAGAAGAAGCTTTGTTTTCTAAGTGAGTGAGCAATGCACATATGGTCTCAGACTCATTAAGAACTGGGATAACTACAGATATAGAATTCATTAAAGATGTATCTTATTCTAAATGTACGCAAAAACACCTCAATCAGTTTTACTTTATTGCTTATTTAAGCCCCAATCATACTCTTTAAACGTGACAGGTGTGCCAGGGGCAATCTGAACATTTGCATATTTATTTATATAGGGTAGTAAGCTTTTATTGGACCCCCTATAAAAATCTTCTGTGTAAAATTTAAAAATAGAAGAAAGTGCTGCCGTATTTGCGCTAATGTCATTTTTTGAACTATTAATAAACTGCTTAGTTGCTTTGTCAAGTTGCTCATTGATTTTACCAGCAGTATAAGCCTCACGCAGTAGTGGTGGGCAAGAGATAGATGCACAGTTTATGGCAAAATGTATTCTAGGCTCATTCATCTTGCGTAGTACACCATTTTCAATACCACCTAGAGAGAGCAGGCGTCCATCTACTCTCGCACGTCCTTTAGTCCAAGGGGCGTCTATATCTTTAATACTGCTCACCTCCGGGTTGTCAAGTATGAGCTCTACCGTAACTGCGTTATAAAGATTAATAAAATAAGCAAGTAACTCTTGTTCACTCCACTTGTTTGATGGGTCAAGATTTGCTAGTTGATCTAAGTAGCCGTTAAGAAGCGGTCTATCTTTTTGGAATCCATCATAGTCTACAAGTCCCTCTTCATTTACATACTTTTTGAGCAATGAGTCCCATTGCGAGTGATCTACATTTACAGCAGAGTTTGCCGTAGTAGATGTAAGTGGCTGTTTCACTTCCTTAGTAGGTTGTCCTTGACTTGTAATCCCTCCAGCAGATAGCAACGCGCAGCTTTGTAGAGAGATGGCTATGGCTATTAGTGATAAAATGCGTGTGTATATTTTCATAACTATTATTTTATTGTTTTACACTTTCGTGAAAACTTAATATCGCTTTTTCAAAATAGATAAGCGAGTAATTAAGAAAACTTTACTA
>JAHDEV010000120.1 GCA_020628615.1 Dokdonia sp. | reverse complement strand
CTGACAAGAAAAAATGTGAAATATTTCTAAAATTCCTCTCAAAAACCCAACTACAATAGCTCTTAAAACCATATAATCCTGATATGCTATTAATTGAACACAAAACACCTTTCGCGAAAGCGTAAAAAACTTTGACCTATATATAATGTAAAACAGATTACCTGGTTATTGTAAACCTACATCGAACATCCTATCTTTGCTTCTTATAAATAATCGAACTATGATCAATATCACTTTGCCAGATGGCAATGTAAAACAGATAGACAAGGGAGCTACTCCTATGGATGTCGCAAAGAGCATCAGCGAGGGGCTGGCGCGCAACGTTATTTCTGCAAAATTTAATGGGGAGACCGTAGAGACCTCTACCCCACTTACAGAAGATGGATCGATTACCTTATTTACCTGGAATGATGATGAAGGAAAGACTGCTTTTAGACACTCTTCTTCTCACGTGCTTGCTCAAGCTATATTAAAGTTATACCCTGGAGCAAAACTTACTATAGGCCCAGCTATAGAAAATGGTTTTTATTATGATGTTGATCTAGGCGATCAAACTATTTCTGATAAAGACTTTAAGAAGATAGAAGATAAAATGCTTGAGATTGCTCGTGGAAAGCACGATTTTAAAATGCGATCTGTAACAAAGCAAGAAGCTCTTGATAAATATAAAGGTGAAGGAAATGAGTTTAAGGTAGAACTTATAGAAAATCTAGAAGATGGTACCATCACTTTTTGTGATCACGATGACTTTACAGATTTATGCCGTGGAGGCCATATACCTAATACAGGTATCATAAAAGCAGTAAAGATTATGAGTGTTGCTGGAGCATACTGGCGTGGTGATGAAAACAAGCCACAACTTACTCGTGTTTATGGAACTTCTTTCCCAAAACAAAAAGATCTTAAGCAATACTTAGAACTTCTAGAAGAAGCAAAGAAGCGTGACCACAGAAAACTAGGAAAAGAACTAGAACTATTTACTTTCTCACAGCGAGTAGGTCAAGGTTTACCTTTATGGTTACCTAAGGGAGCTGCTTTACGTGAGCGTTTAGAAAACTTCCTTAAAGCTGCACAAAAGAAACAGGGTTACGAGATGGTGGTATCACCACATATAGGACAAAAAGAATTATATGAAACATCTGGCCACTATGCAAAGTATGGAGCAGACAGTTTTCAACCTATACAAACACCTAACGAGGGAGAGGAGTTTTTACTCAAACCTATGAACTGCCCTCATCACTGTGAGATATACAACAGTCGCCCGTGGAGTTATAAAGAACTACCGAAACGCTATGCAGAGTTTGGGACCGTATATCGCTATGAGCAGTCTGGAGAGCTACACGGTCTTACTCGTGTAAGAGGATTTACTCAAGATGATGCACACATATTCTGTACACCAGACCAACTGGATGAAGAGTTTATGAAAGTAATAGACTTGGTTCTTTATGTTTTTGGCTCATTAGGGTTTGAAGATTTTACCGCTCAAGTCTCTTTACGTGATCCAGAAAATCCAGACAAATATATAGGAGAAGACGAAAACTGGGTAAAAGCAGAAAATGCAATTCTTAACGCTGCAAAAGCAAAAGGGCTTAACTATGTTGTTGAAACTGGTGAAGCAGCATTTTATGGCCCTAAGTTAGACTTTATGGTAAAAGATGCCTTAGGTCGCAGCTGGCAACTAGGAACTATACAGGTAGATTACAACTTGCCTGAGCGTTTTGAATTACAGTACAAAGGCAGTGACAATGAGATGCACAGGCCGGTAATGATACACCGTGCGCCTTTTGGTAGTATGGAGCGATTTGTTGCTATATTATTAGAACATACGGGTGGTAATTTCCCACTTTGGCTTATGCCACAGCAAGCTACAATTCTGACATTGAGTGAGAAATACGAGAAATATGCTCAGAATGTATTAAATTTGCTAGAAAATCACGAAATTCGCGCCCTTATAGATAACCGAGGCGAGACTATGGGTAAGAAAATACGGGAAGCAGAGATGCAAAAACTTCCGTTTATGCTTATTATAGGAGAGCAAGAGGAAAAAGATGGCACAATATCTGTAAGAAGACACGGTGGTGAGGATTTAGGTAGTATGACTATTGACGCTTTCGCGAAAATTGTATCTACCGAGATTGCATCGACAATGAAAACATTTGATTAAGTTTAATTTAAAATAGAAAAGCCATAGCAATACGTAGAAAAAGATCGAGAGGTCCTGCAAGGATCATTAAGGAAGACCAACACAAAATCAACCAAAAGATACGTGCAAAAGAAGTACGTCTAGTGGGAGACAATGTGGAAGTAGGGATTTACCCTATCCAAAAAGCACAAGCACTAGCTAGCGAACTAGAGCTAGACCTTGTTGAAATATCACCTAACGCTGCTCCGCCAGTTTGTAAGATTATAGACTATAAAAAGTTTGTATACGAGCAAAAGAAGCGTGAGAAGATAATGAAGGCAAAAGCCTCAAAAGTGATAATCAAGGAGATTCGTTTTGGTCCTAACACAGATGATCACGACTACGAGTTTAAAAAGAAACACGCAGAGAAGTTCCTTAAAGAAGGAGCAAAACTTAAAGCATATGTTTTCTTTAAAGGTCGTTCTATCATCTATAAAGACAAAGGAGAAATACTACTTCTTAAACTAGCTCAAGAGCTAGAAGAGTTAGGAAAAGTAGAGCAACTCCCAAGACTAGAAGGAAAGCGTATGACAATGTTCATCGCACCTAAAAAGAAATAAATACAAATACAGACTCGAGTGTAAACTCAAGATCTGTATTTATTATAAAAACCCTCCTACTCATTGAGTAAGGAGGGTTTAGTAAGAAAATAAGTGAGATAATTTAAAAAATAGGAACAGATGCCTAAAATGAAAACAAAATCCAGTGCTAAGAAGCGTTTCAAGCTTACCGGAACTGGTAAAATCAAAAGAAAGCACGCTTTTAAGAGTCACATTTTGACAAAAAAATCTAAGAAGCGCAAGCTAGCTCTGACGCACGACGGTCTTGTACACGAAGCAGATGAGAATAATGTTAAATTGATGCTTAACCTTAAGTAATCACTTTAACCGGTTAAAACAAATTATTTTTAAACCCTGGAGTATGGCCGTCTCGCCGCTTATGAGTGAGATACACAAGAGCACACAGCGTGTGTCGCCTGCTACAAAAACACATTAAATTATGCCTAGATCAGTAAATTCAGTTGCTAAAAGAGCCCGAAGAAAAAAGGTGATGAAGCAAGCCAAAGGATACTTTGGAAGACGTAAAAACGTATGGACAGTTGCAAAGAATGCAGTAGACAAAGCAATGTCTTATGCATACAGAGACCGTCGTCAGAAGAAAAGAAATTTCCGTTCATTATGGATTACTCGTATTAACGCGGGTGCTCGTATGCACGGTATGTCTTATTCTCAGTTTATGGGGAAAGTAAAAGCAAATGGAATCGAGCTTAACCGTAAGGTGCTTGCAGACCTTGCTATGAACCACCCAGAAGCGTTTGAAGCAATAATTAATAAAGTAAAGTAAGGCGCAAGCCTCATTTAATAATACATCTCACTTATAAAAAATCCCGCTCTTTTGAGCGGGATTTTTGTTTTTAAACTCATTTACTTACGGTGTTTACCTCTGTAGTTTACAAGAGTGTTTACGCTTTCGCGAAAGCGGAATATAACACCCCACATCTCCAAAAGCAGACAATTACCTCCTCTCTAGTACCCTGATAGTCAAAATATCACTATTTTTAAGGCACACCTTATACCAACTAGAGGTTATGAAAATCCAAAACTACGCCCTACTAATAGTACTCACGCTATGTACACTTCCTGTATTTGCACAACTGGGTAGCACTCATTACATACCACCTATACACGCGAGAGACGTGGGAGGACAAGATATTACATCTGCTTATTTGTATTTTTCTACTCCTTATGATAATCCAGCAACTGCTACAACAGATCCTATAGTTATCACTATAAGCCTAGGCAATGGAACAGTACTAGGAACACAGACCATATCTGCTGGGGCTCCCGCATCTTTTAATATTGGCGCTAATATTTTAATAACTAATACAGAACTTAATCAAGCTTTAAGCACTAAGGGTATAATTGTAAGCTCTACAGAATTATTTTACACCTCCTTAAGAGTTCAATCTTCGTCTGGAAATCATTCTGGCTATCTAACCGGAAAGGGGGCTGACGCATTAGGGTCACGCTTTAGAGTAGGTTTATCGCAGTTAAATAGTAATGCGGGTAACCACAGTTTTTTTACAAGTATAATGGCCCAAGAAGACAATACAGTTGTTACTATAAGTGAATACGATAATGATCTTGTTTTTGAACCCAACATAACTACAGATTCACCACTAGTAATTAATCTAAACGCTGGAGAAAGCTATACAATTACTGGATATTCAAGTCTAGTTAATACTGCAAATGCCGAAGGATTTATAGGTGCACTTATACAGTCTGATGATGCACATCCTATTGTTGTAAATGTAGGTAACTTAAATAGTAATGAACCCACAAGTAATATTGCTAATGGTAGCGATATAATGATGGATCAAATCGTGCCTGAGAACCTAGTAGGTAGTGAGTATATGCTTGTAAGAGGTAATGGAAATGATCTTCTAGAGCGAGTTCTTGTAGTAATAACGGAAGACAATACAGATTTATATATTAATGGTTCGGCTACGCCAAATTTTACTTTAGGTACTGCTGGTGATTACATATTTATAGATCAGGCCAATCTATTTTTACCTGATGATGGCTCTGCACATCGCAATATGTTTATTGAAGCAAGCGAGAGTAAAGGCATTTATGTTTATCAATTTATAGGAGGTAGAGCTGGAGCAAATGATCCTACCATTCCGGATGTACCAGATGCCACTCCAGGTATGATATTTGTACCGCCACTGAGTTGCTTCTTTCAAAACGATGTGAATGCTATACCAAGTGTAAATGAAGTTTCACCAATATTTGATCAATACGTCGCTAATGTATTTATCACATCTAGAGTAGGTAATACAGTAACCCTTAATGGAACTACATTAGACCCTACTACCGCTCTTGCAAATCCAGGCACAACAGAATGGGAAACATTTAATATCTCTATGCTCACAGATGACATAGCTGTTGTAGCAGATGGTCCTATAGCTATAGGTTTAGTAGGAGCAAATAATAGTGCAGGATTTGGTGGCTACTATTCAGGATTTGCTGTAACACCAGAAGATACAGATACAGATATATGTACTGCTGCTGGCCCCATAAATCTTCTGGAGCGATTTGATGGTAATCCGCCAACGGGAGGGACTTGGACACCTCCTTTAGATAGTGGTACAGATATTTTTGACCCTACCACAGATCCCATATCTAATCCCTCACTCATATATAACTACGTTGCTGTGGGAGATTGCGACCCTATAGATGTTGATATCACAATAACTCTTGTAGATAACCCTTCTATTGATGTTATAAATGATATTACTGCTTGTGAAACTTTTACACTCGCTGACCCTGCTACCCTTTCGGGAAATTTTCTCAACAACCCTCAATATTACACAGCTCTACAATCTGACCCTACTGCTGCGCTTATAGACTGGACAACTCCCATCACCACAACAACCACTGTATTTGTTTATGATGAAAATCCCGCAGACCCAGATATGTGTCCAGATGAACTGAGCTTTACCGTAACTATTACAGATGAAGCAATAGCAAACCCTGTTCCACCAGTACGTATATGTGATGATAATACAAATGATGGTACTGCGATTTTTAACTTAGAGATGTTGACCGAAAGTATCATTTTAGGTACTCAAAGCGCTTCAAATTTTACAGTAAGCTGGCACGCTACAGAGCAACACGCTATTGATAATATAATGCCTTTTGTTACTCCTGATGCTTTTGACACAGTAAGCAGTACCATATTCGCAAGGATAGAGAGTAACTCTAGTGCGATTTGTTTTGACACCACTGGTATTGACCTCGTAGTAGACAGTCAACCCACAGCAAATACAGTTCCACTACAAAACATTTGCGATGATAGCTCTGCAGATGGAATAGAGAGCTTTGACTTGACAACTCTTAACAGTATTATTCTAGGAACTCAAAGTGATACATTATATAATATAGACTTCTACCCCACTCCTACAGATGCTTCTTCAGAAACTAATCTAATTACAACTCCTACTAATTTTACTGTTACCGGCACAGAAACTATTACTGCCAGAATAGAAAATGTAAGTAACGATAACTGCGCAAATTTTACAGACATTACTTTAACTATTATACCACAAGCTACAGCTACAGACCCTGGATCATATATAGTGTGCGATGACAGTGCAGATGGAGATGACACAAATCAGTTTACTACTTTTGACTTATCTACACTAGACGATGCCATCCTCAATGGTCAAGATCCTGCAATTTTCACTGTTACATATCACGATAATCCAGGAGATGCAAATGCAAACAATGATGCTCTACCCACCACATTCATTAATACTGATCCAGAAGTACAACCTATCACGGCAAGAGTATCAAACACTCAAAACGATGCCTGCTTTGCTATTGTTACTTTCAATATAGTTGTAGCTCCTCTACCTGTCATAAACTCTCCTGTATCACTAAGTCAGTGTGATATTGATCAAGATGGTTTTGCATTCTTTAATCTAACAGAAGCACAAGTGTTATTAAGCAATGATTCTGAAAATGAGACATTTCTATATTATGACCTTAGTGGTGCTGCAATAGCTAATCCTACAG
>JAHDEV010000119.1 GCA_020628615.1 Dokdonia sp. | reverse complement strand
GAAGAAGTACTCACAGTAGATGGAGTGATTAATATTGCCTATTAGTATCCATAAACGACATATTTTTAAAGAGCATCTGTAACCAGATGCTTTTTTTATGTGCGGTTATTAATGATGGCTCATTTATTGTACTTTTATTATTATGAAGAATAGATATATAAAGAGTTTTGTGGTTGCAATACTTCTGGTTGTAACTACAAGTGTCGCTGCACAACGCGAGCGAGTAAAAGGTAGTCGTAATGTCATAGATGTTTCTGAGAGACTAGATGGCTTTACCGCAATCAAGGTGACAGATGGCCTAGAGGTAACACTTATGGCAGATTCTCAAACCGGTTATGACCTAGAGATGGATGATAATCTAGTAGAACTTATAGATTTTGACATTAAAGATAGTCTACTAGTGGTCTCAACCCGCAAGGATATACGAAGTGCAAAAAGACTTAACATCACCGTACGATACACAGCACTGAGCGCTGTAAGTTTAGATTCAAAAAGTAGTGCCTTTGTATCTACAGCCATAGAAGGAGATATGTTTACTGGTAGTTTTCTGGATGGAAGTCGTTTCAACGGAGAGCTCAAAACGAGAGAGGCAGATATTATGGCAAACGATAATTCAAAGTTTGAGATAGATTACACTGGAGACGATATACGTATTAATTTAAGTGATAACGCTTTCGCGAAAGCGGATATAAACACCGTAAAACTCGCAATAACTGCTTCAGGAAGATCTGACATAGCGTTTACAGGAAATGCTAGTGAAGCTACTTTTACAGTAAATGAAACCGCTCAATGTAAAGGACTCTCCTTTGATGCAGACATAGTGCAGATAGTGGGAAGAGAAAGCGGTAGCGTGACTCTAAGTGTAGATGAGAAGGTAACACTTGATCTTTCAGATAAGAGTATGGTGCAACTATATGGTGAGCCAAAAATTATAGTAGAACGATTTTCTGGTACCGCGAGACTACTCAAGAAAGAATTATAATATGTTATAAGTAAAAAAGCCCTCGCAAGAGGGCTTTTATTGTATTTGAGGCAACATAGTTTTATCCTCTAGAGATATCTCCAGATCCAGAAACCTTTGTGTCTTGCTTAGTAGGGTTACCTACATACTCTATATCTCCAGATCCTGTTACTCGAGCGCGTATGCTCTTCTCACAACTTACTCTTATATCTCCAGACCCTGTAACCTTTGCATCTACATTATCTGCTTTAAAGCGTCCCGCTTCAAGATCTCCAGATCCCGTTACACTTGTCTCGTGATCTCTTGTGCTACCTCGTAATACCAAATCTCCAGATCCAGTAACACGACTCTCTGTGCTGCTAGCTTCTACTACAAGATTTATATCACCAGATCCAGATACAGAAACTCTAAAGTTATTTGCCTTTATAACATCTGTACTCATAATCTCGCCAGATCCAGATAATGATACTTGGTTTAAATCCCTAAAAGGTACTCGTATTTTAATATCTTTTCCCCAGCTCGTTTTTAGGTTTTGCTTATTTTTTACCTTGATTGTAAGTCTGTCACCATCTACTTCGGTCTCAACATATTCAAGTAGGTTGCTCTCTCCTTCTATAGTAAGCTCTCCTTCATTACCAGCAACGAGTGTTACGTTAAAGAAGCCTGCAACATTAATTGCATCGTAGTCACCTACATTACGAGTTATGGTTTGTAATTCTCCATTTCCTTTTACGCTTTTTCCCCACCATTGTGCGTGTATTTGAGTACTTGCTAAAAGGATTAAACTGAGTGTGATTAATTTTTTCATAATAGATTGTTTAGTTGATGATTGAATTTAGTTTCTGAATAATGTAACACCACCATACTCTGAGTTGATGTTTATGTTGTTGTTAGTAGAAGAAGACCCTTTGTATCCTTCATAATATTTGTCTGAAGATTCTACACGCTCTACATTAAAAGTAAGCTCATCCTTACCGCTTAAGCCTGCATACTCAAGTTTTATATTAAAGGTAAAATCATAAGCAGGGCTGTATCCCACTTTTATACCTGTATAATCGCTTTGTATCACGACATCACCAGCATCACTAGCGAGTTCTTCTACACGTATACTACCATAATCTGCATTAATATTTAAGTCGCCGTGTACAACTCCTATCTTTGCAGAGAGGTAATCACCACGACCTATTATGTCATTACTTTCTGTCGTTTTTACAGATCCATAATCACAGTTGTAGTTGAGATTTTCAATTTTTCCAAATTCAGACTTTGTATAATCTGCATTGAGTTCTATATCACCACCACGTTCTAACATAAAGCTTGAGTAGTCTGCATTAATACGCCCACTTTTCATATAAGAGATGGTACTGTTTTTTGTGTAGTCAAAGTTGAGGTAGTTATCTTCTGCAAGTAACTCGCCTATAGTAATTTTACCATAGTCACAGTTTATTTTTGCATTGCCCTCAAGACGGTCAAGGCTTATACCCCCGTAATCATTGCTTATATCTATCATATTAGTAGCTGGGAGTTTTATGGTGTAATTAATTTCCATATTTACGTTATTGTTTTTCCAGCTATTCCACCACGAGCGACTGCTACTTCTCTCAAAATTAGTCTTAGCACTTACATAAGATGGAGAGCCTTCAAAACGTACATCTATCTCATCTAGCTTTTCTTGCACGCGCTCTTCATCATTTCCATTAGTTTTTACAAGCACTTCTATGACAATACGGTTTTCATTCCAGCTTACCATATTTACATTACCGTATGAGTTATCTATAACGAGTTTTGCATCTGCATTTACGTTATATTCTTTTTTGATTCTTTTCTCTTTTGTATACTTCCCTTTAGGGTAGTTGTCACTTGCCATTACCATAAGAGGCATAGCGAGTACAAAGAGAAGGATGTGTGTAATTTTAGTCTTCATAGTCTGTTATAATTTAAGTAACTAGAGCATTACTGCTTTTTCGATTTTTCTTAATTCTTCGATGGCTTTCATTTGTTCTACTACATTTTGTAGGAGGTCAATGCGGTTCTGGAAGTTGTCTATCATAGCGTAGATCACACGCTTATCTTCACCACTCTCAGAAAGGTCAACTTTAAGTTTATCATACTGCTGTTCTAGCACTTCCAGCTGGCTTATGGCATCTTCTACCATAGCTTGATTTTCTGGAGTCATCTTTTCTTTAATGTCAAAAAGCTCTCGTTCTATAGTCTTTGTAAAGAAGTCTTGAGTTTCTTGCATCTCTGGAGATACATCTGCTAGTTCTTTATCACTCGAGCTCGTATTAAACTGAGTAAAGATGACTCCAGCAAGCAAGAGCATACTCGCTGCTATAAAAAGAGGACGCATCCACTTTATAACTTTAGTTTCTTTCTCTGGAGTTACGGGAGCAGCTTGCGCCTGTAACTTTGCAAGAAAGTTTGCTTTGTGATCTGCACTAGGTGCAGCTGTATCTAGCTTGCCTTCTAGGCGCTTAAATACTTGATCTATAGGTTCCTTTTTCATTTTTATTTAAAATTCTTCGTAAGCTGTCTTTTGCCCTTGACACCATCGTTCTGCAGTTTGCATAGCTTACATTCATTATTTCACTCATTTCTTCATAGTCATAACCCTCTATAAGATGTAATGACAGTGACTGTCTATAATTATCTTTTAGTTCACTCATTGCGTTTACCACTTCTTGAGCACGTACACTAGAGAGATCCATCTCTGCTACACCAGCCGCATCGTCTTCTATTTTATATAAATGGTCATCTATAGACGTTTCATCTAGTCGCTTACTTTTATTGTAAGCATTGAGGCTATTATTTACAACGATGCGTTTTAACCAACTCCCAAAAGATGCCTCCCCCTTATAGCTATCTAGCTTTGTAAAAGCACTTAAGAAGGACTCTTGCATAATATCTTCTGCTTCTGCTTCGTGTTTTACAATGCGCAATGAGGTGTTATACATCGCCTTGTAGTAGCGATTGTAAACTTCCATTTGTGCACCCTGCTCACCTTGCTGGCATAGTGATAATAGATCGGTTATTTGATGGTTGGTAAAATTCACTTTTGGTTAATTCTATAGTAAAGATGTGGTAATTTTTAAGTTGTTACACTTTCGTGAAAAATTTATTTTATTTTTTTGATTCTCCTTTTGACCACTAGCGGGCTAGCCTCCCTAAAGAGGTTCTTGTGGCCAAAGGTTTTATTATAACTATTAAGGAAAGATAAGGGTTGTGGTTTACATTTTCGCGAAAGCGTACTTCACTTGGCATAAGAATTGACTTAAAGTAATTGTGAGTGACTATATACCATACATTACAGCGTCACTCGCCGATTTTAATAGAATAATAATACTTAGATAGCCATAATGAGCGTAGCAATACCCGACATTGTGGCACATATATTATATGGCAAAACCAAAATTTACAACATTAGACAGATTGTCACTGCAAGAGATAGATGGAGATGCAGAGCTTATCCCGTTAATGACCCCAGAAGATGAGGAGGCGATTAATAATGAAGAGCTCCCAGAAAGTCTAGCGATATTACCTTTACGTAATACGGTACTTTTTCCTGGAGTTGTGATTCCTATTTCGGCAGGAAGAGATACTTCTATAAAACTTATAGATGAGGCAAATAAAGGAGGGAAGGTAGTAGGTGTAGTGGCTCAAAAAGATGAGTCTGTAGAAAACCCTACGGCAGATGATATAAATAAAGTAGGCGTGGTAGCACGTATACTGCGTGTTCTTAAAATGCCTGACGGTAATGTAACAGTAATCATACAAGGTAAAAAACGCTTTGAGATTAATGAAGTGACTCAAACCGAACCTTACTTAAGAGCCACGATAAAGGAATTTCCAGAAACACGTCCAGATAAGGGGAGTCAAGAATTTAAGGCTGCGATAGACTCTATAAAAGATCTTGCTCTTAAAATTATTCAAGACTCGCCAAATATCCCATCTGAGGCATCTTTTGCAATAAAAAACATACAGAGCGATTCTTTCTTAATAAACTTTGTGAGTTCTAATATGAATCTCACGGTGGCTGAGAAGCAAGAATTACTCCATATAAATGATTTACATAAGCGCGCTATCGAGACGCTTAAGTATATGGATATGGAGCGCCAGAAGCTGGAGCTCAAAAATGATATTCAGAACAAGGTTCAAAATGATATGAGCCAGCAGCAGCGCGAGTACTTCTTGCACCAGCAAATGAAGACCATTCAAGAAGAACTAGGAGGGTCTACCTCTGAGGATGATCTTGAAGAGATGCGCGAGCGTGCAAAGACAAAAAAATGGGGAGAAAAAGTAGAAAAGCATTTTAAGAAAGAGCTTTCTAAAATGCAACGTATGAATCCTCAAGTTGCTGAGTATAGCATACAGCGCAACTATCTTGACCTCTTTTTAGACCTTCCTTGGAACGAGTTTAGTGAAGATAAATTTGATTTAAAACGTGCTATGAAAATCTTAGACCGTGATCACTATGGTCTTGATGATGTAAAGCGTCGTATTATAGAATACCTAGCGGTATTAAAATTACGTAACGATATGAAGTCACCTATACTCTGTCTTTACGGACCTCCAGGTGTGGGTAAAACTTCATTAGGTAAATCTGTTGCCGAGGCACTAGGGCGTGAGTACATACGTATGAGTCTAGGAGGTATGCGTGACGAGTCTGAGATACGTGGTCACAGAAAGACCTATATAGGAGCAATGCCAGGGCGCATTATACAAAGCCTTCGTAAGGCGGGTACTAGTAACCCAGTTTTTGTGCTAGATGAGATAGATAAGTTAAGTATGGGGAGCCAGGGAGATCCATCTTCTGCATTACTAGAAGTGCTTGACCCAGAGCAGAATAGTGAGTTTCACGATAACTTCCTTGAGATGGGGTTTGACCTTTCTAAGGTAATGTTTATCGCGACCTCAAATAGCCTTAATACCATACAGCCAGCATTACGCGATCGTATGGAGATTATAAATGTAACAGGTTATACTATAGAAGAAAAGACAGAGATTGCAAAGAGACACTTATTACCTAAGCAACTTAAGGAGCACGGTATGACACCAGAGCAGCTTAAGATAGCAAAGCCACAACTAGAAAAAATTGTTGAGGGGTACACACGTGAGTCTGGAGTGCGTGGTCTTGAGAAGCAAGTTGCAAAGATGGTGCGCTACGGTGCCAAAAATCTTGCAATGGAGGAGGAGTATAACGTAAAAGTTTCTAATGAAGACATCATAGAAGTTTTAGGATCTCCTAGAATGGAGCGTGACAAGTATGAAAATAATGATGTTGCTGGAGTAGTAACAGGTCTTGCCTGGACACGTGTAGGTGGTGATATTTTATTTATAGAGTCTGCCTTATCAAAAGGGAAAGGAACACTATCTATCACAGGTAACCTAGGTAAGGTGATGAAGGAGAGCGCTACCATTGCAATGGAGTATATAAAGGCAAATGCAGAGCTTCTTGGTCTAGATTCAAAAATATTTGACAGCTATAACGTACACATTCACGTGCCAGAAGGAGCGACGCCTAAGGATGGACCTAGTGCAGGTATCACAATGCTTACCTCTCTAGTATCATTATTTACACAACGTAAAGTAAAGAAGAGCATCGCAATGACGGGTGAGATAACCCTGCGAGGTAAAGTATTACCAGTAGGAGGAATCAAAGAAAAGATTCTTGCTGCAAAGCGTGCAAAAATTAAAGAGATCTTACTTTGTGAGCAAAACCGTCGCGACATAGAAGAGATAAAGCCAGATTATTTAAAAGGTCTTACGTTCCACTATGTAAAAGATATGAGTGAGGTATTAGAACTTGCTCTTACTAAGCAAAAGGTTAAAAACGCAAAGAAGTTATAAGCTTGAGACTATAAATAA
>JAHDEV010000118.1 GCA_020628615.1 Dokdonia sp. | reverse complement strand
GGCTTCTCGATAGGAGCGTGGTCTGCGGCTTCGATACCCATTGAGATCCACTTACGCGTATCTCGAGGGTCTATAATGCCATCTGTCCAAATTCTTGACGCTGCGTAGTATGGTGATACTTGATCATCATAACGAGACTTAATACGTTCAAAAAGTTCTTTTTCTACCTCTGGTGTGATTTCTTTTCCTTGCTTTTTAAGAGATGCAGTTTCTATCTGTAGTAATACTTTTGCAGCACTATTACCAGACATTACCGCAAGCTCTGCACTAGGCCAGGCTACTATGAGTCTTGGGTCGTAAGCTTTACCACACATTGCATAGTTTCCTGCTCCGTAAGAGTTTCCTATAACAATAGTAAACTTAGGCACCACTGAGTTTGAAACAGCGTTTACCATTTTTGCTCCGTCTTTTATAATACCTCCGTGCTCACTTTTACTACCCACCATAAAGCCAGTTACATCTTGTAAGAATACAAGCGGTATTTTTTTCTGGTTACAGTTGGCTATAAAGCGCGTCGCCTTATCTGCACTGTCTGAGTAAATCACTCCGCCAAACTGCATTTCGCCTTTTTTAGTTTTTACAAGCTTGCGCTGGTTTGCAACGATACCTACTGCCCATCCATTAATGCGAGCATAACCTGTAAGTATAGATTGCCCGTAGCCTTCCTTGTACTCATCAAACTCAGAGTTGTCTACCAGTCTGTCTATAATGTCTCGCATATCATATTGATCTGCACGAGAGGCAGGCAGGATGCCAAAAAGTTCTTCTGGATCTTTTGCAGGCTTTGCAGGTTCAATACGGTTGTAACCTGCTTTTGTATAATCGCCTATTTTTCCCATCAATTTTTTAATGGTATCAAGAGCGTCCTTATCATCTTTAGATTTATAATCTGTCACACCAGAAATCTCACAGTGTGTAGTGGCTCCTCCTAGTGTCTCATTATCTATAGATTCACCTATTGCTGCTTTTACAAGGTAGCTTCCCGCAAGGAAAATACTTCCCGTTTTATCTACTATAAGCGCTTCATCACTCATAATAGGTAAGTATGCACCACCAGCAACACAACTTCCCATTACTGCAGAAATCTGTGTGATACCCATACTACTCATCACCGCATTGTTACGGAAGATGCGTCCAAAGTGCTCCTTATCTGGAAAAATCTCATCTTGCATAGGGAGATAAACACCTGCACTATCTACTAGGTAGATAATAGGTAGCTTATTTTCCATAGCGATTTCTTGTGCTCTTAGGTTTTTCTTTCCTGTGATAGGGAACCAGGCTCCGGCCTTAACAGTAGCATCATTTGCAACGATGAGACATTGCTTGCCAGATACGTATCCTATTTTTACAACCACACCACCAGAAGGGCATCCGCCGTGTTCTTCATACATCCCTTCTCCAGCAAAAGCGGCAATCTCGATACACTTTTTTGGGTTGTCTACTAGGTAATCTATGCGCTCTCGGGCAGTCATTTTACCCTTAGCTTTATGTTTATCTATACGTTTTTGCCCACCACCTAGTTTTACTTCGGCAAGGCGGTTTCTCATCTCTGATAAGAGTAGCTTATTATGATCTTCGTTTTTATTGAATTTTAAATCCATAAAATGTGTGTGTGCTTGAATGTTTTTCTGTCTATAAAGGTAAGTATTGTAGCACAAGCTTGAAATGAGAATTGTAAAAATTACCGACTACCCAAATTCCAATAAATAACCGATATTTGTAGCTTGTCTTATTACATAAGATTTTCCCTAAAAATAAAACTATGGGTATGAATAAAAATACCGTTTTGGCGTGGGCCACTTTTATAATGATTTTAGTAGGTTTAGGACTTATTGCTCTAGGCGTTTTTAAATATACCGATGTTGCCGGATGGGGTTTTGCCTCTGTAGGTGTTGGATTCTTTGCCATTGCTTGGGTATTTAATGCCCTTAAGGGTCGTGTATAATGTGTGAGGATGCTTGAGGATTTTAAGCACCATATCGCACAAGATTTACCATTTCTTCTTGATAGTAAGATACTCGTCACAGTAAGTGGTGGGCTTGATAGTATGCTCTTATTGTTACTGTGTCGTCAGGCAGGCCTTACGATACGTGTAGCACACTGCAATTTTAATTTAAGAGGAGTAGAGAGTGATGGTGATCAAGCTTTTGTAGAAAGCTATTGCAAGCGCCATAACATTCCTATTTACATAAAGAGTTTTGATACTTCCGCTTACGCGAAAATTGAAAAAACATCAACCCAGATCGCCGCAAGAGAGCTGCGTTATCAGTGGTTTAAAGAACTTTCGGCTACCGAAGGTTTGGATTATATCTTAACTGCCCATCATCTCAATGATGAGTTAGAAACGTTTCTCATAAACTTAGGTCGCGGTACGGGTGTTAAAGGTCTTACTGGCATCCCAGAAATAAACGGACGGGTTGTGAGACCACTGTTGCCTTTTTCGCGAAAGCGTATAAAAGAATATGCATTACAAGAAAAACTAGCGTGGCGTGAGGATAGCAGTAATGCAACAGATAACTACGTGCGCAACCACTTGAGGCATCACGCCATACCGAGTATGGTGGCAGCGCAACCAGCTACTTTGCAGGGTTTACAGACCACGCAGCAACATTTACGTCAAACAGATAAGTTACTAGCAATCTACACAGCGTCTTTAAGGAAAGCGTATGTGACAACACGAGATGGACTACAAGTAATAAACGTACAAGCGCTCAAGAAACACGAGGAACCACAGGCGGTTTTATACCAGTTATTACAGCCTTATAATTTTACAGCGTGGAGTGATGTTTATGAGCTGCTTGATGCACAATCTGGTAAGCAAATATTTTCTGAAACGCATCGTTTAGTAAAAGATAGAGACGTGCTATTACTTACAGAAAATGCCGTTGCACAACCTACAACTTATACCTGGGAATCTGGTGTGAGTAAGATAGAAGGTGACTTTGGTACATTAAGGCTTGAGACAAGTGATACATTTGAGAGCACCTCAAGAAAGGAGATAGTGGTAGATGCGACAAAGTTGACATTTCCGCTCACGATAAGGAAGTGGGAAGAAGGCGATTTTTTCTATCCTTTTGGGATGAAAGGAAAAAAGAAGTTGAGTAAGTATTTAAAAGATGAAAAGGTATCTTTGATAGCAAAGGAGCACGTATGGCTGCTTTGTAATGGTAAAGATATTGTGTGGGTGATAGGTCACAGAGCAGATGACCGTTTTAAGGTAGCAAACGACACACAAAAAATGATAAAATTTACAACTATATGACGCGTAAAGCATTCATAATATTAAGTTCGCTTATAGTACTTATGGCGACTGCTGTAAGTGCACAAGATTTTAGTTTTGGCATTTCTGAAGTTACTGTAGATCCAGTACAATGGGCAGGTAGCGTAGAGAAAAAATCTGATACAGAATATATTTTAAACTACGAGGCCACCATAGAAGAGGGATGGTATATTTATGCTCAAAAATCGCCAGCTGGTATTCCGTTTAATTTTGAGTTTTTACAAAAGGATGCAGGAGTTACTCGTGAGAAGTTTGCACAAGAGAGTGAGACAAAGACAGCCTTTGATGAGATTTTTGAAGAAGATGTCATAAAGTATGTAGGGCAGAACCCTGTGCTCTCTATGCCTATTACACTTACAGATAAGAGTATAACCATTGTCAAGTCGGTTATAAACTATCAGGTCTGTAAAGAGGTGTGTATTCCTCAAGACTTTTACATTGCTCACAACTTAAAAACTGGAAAGGCAAAGGTCTTTACAGATTATAATGAGTTTGAAAAGTATGGTGCTACTCCAGCACAAAAGGATAAAGGCGATAGCGATGATGATTATGAAGAGGATGAAAGCACAAGCAACAAAGGGCTGTGGACGGTCTTTTTCTTATCATTTTTAGGAGGTCTGGCAGCATTATTTACACCTTGTGTATTCCCTATGATCCCTATGACGGTGAGTTACTTTACAAAACAAAGTAAGTCTAGAGCAGCTGGTATACGTAACGCGATTATTTACGGTATCTCTATCATTATTATATATGTAGTAATAGGTCTTACGGTTACGGCAATCTTTGGTGCGACTGCAATTGTTGAGGTGTCTACAAGTGTTACTTTTAATTTAGTATTCTTTGTATTACTTGTAGTGTTTGCTATTTCATTTTTTGGAGCATTTGAGATTATGCTTCCTCAAAAATGGGCAAATAAGATAGATCGTAAAGCAGATAGAGGTGGTTACCTAGGTATCTTTTTTATGGCACTTGCACTTGCTATTGTTTCTTTTAGCTGTACGGGACCTATAGTAGGTGTCGCTTTAGTGCAGTCTATAACAGAGGGTGGTATCACACCTATCATAAGTATGCTAGGTTTCTCTAGTGCGATTGCCTTGCCATTTGCACTATTTGCAATGTTTCCAGGGTGGTTAAATAGTTTGCCAAAATCTGGCGGATGGCTCAACACAGTAAAGGTAGTTCTAGGATTTTTAGAACTAGGGCTAGCACTCAAATTCTTATCAAATGCAGATCTTGTAGTAGATGGTAATTACTTGCCTAGAGAAGTGTTTTTAGTACTCTTAATTGCGATAATGATAGGCCTTGCCTTGTACTTATTTGGAAAAATTAAACTAGCACACGATACAGAAGTAAAACATATCTCGGTAGGTCGCTTGCTACTAGGTATACTCACAACGGCATTTATTCTTTATCTCATACCAGGTGTCTGGGGTGCACCACTTAAACTTATAAGCGGCTTCCCGCCACCTATGAATTATAGCGAGTCACCTTACGGTATAGGAGGACAAAACACACTGTCTAACTCGTCTGAGGAGTTTCCAGATAATGCAGAGATAGGTCCTCACGGTCTTTTATCTTTTGTAGATTATGAAGCAGGTATGGCCTATGCGCGTCAAGAAAATAAACCTGTTTTACTTGACTTTACAGGTAAGGCGTGTGTAAATTGTCGTCGTATGGAGGAGCTGGTGTGGTCTAAGCCTGAGGTGCTTAACTTGCTAAAGAACGATGTTGTGCTTATCTCTCTCTATGGAGACTCACAAGAGGAGTTACCAAAAGAGGAGCAAGGCGTGAGTGCATCTGGTCGTCGTATTAAAACGGTAGGTAATAAGTGGAGCAACTTCCAGATAGAGCGTTATAACATTGTTGCGGCGCCTTATTACGTAATGCTAGATCACGACGAAACACTCCTAAATAAACCTGTTGGGTACACACCTAATGCAAAAAAATATGAAAAGTGGCTAGAAAAAGCCATCATAACTTTTAACAATCAATAAATGAATAACATCTTCAAACTACTTTGTGTAGTATGCTTTTTTGCTTTCGCGAAAGCGTCATCTGCACAATCACGAGAAACTATCTTAGACACTACTTATCAGGTTTCTGAGCATTATAATAAACAAGAAGTACGCATCAAAATGAGAGATGGCGTACATCTTCATACTACTATTTACTCGCCAAAGGATACCTCAAAAACGTATCCTATTTTAATGCAGCGCACGCCATATAGTTCTAAACCTTATGGAGAAGGAAAGATGCGTACAGCGATAGCACCTAATGCTTATTTAATGCAAGAGGGTAATATTATTGTATATCAAGATGTACGTGGTCGCTGGATGAGTGAGGGTAAGTATGATAATATGCGCGCTTTTATACCTAATAAAACAGGTACTCAGGTAGATGAGGCAAGTGATACTTATGATACTATAGAGTGGCTTGTTAATAATGTAGAAAATAATAATGGTAATGTAGGTACTTGGGGAATTTCTTACCCAGGTTTTTATGCAACCTACTCACTCTTGAGTGGACACCCTGCGCTTAAAGCAGCGTCACCACAAGCGTGTATAGGTGATTTCTTTTTTGATGATTTTCACCATAACGGAGCTTACTTGTTAAGTTACTGGAGAGCTACTGCGGTTTTTGGATATCAGAAGGATGCACCTACTACAGAGTCTTGGTATGATTTTCCAGATTTAGATAGTGATGACCAGTTTGACTTTTTCTTAAAAACAGGTCCTTTATCAAACTTAGATAAATATTATGATGAGACTAATGAGTTCTGGACGCAATTAAAAGAGCACCCTAACTATGATGAGTTCTGGCAATCTAGAGGGCTTATACAGCACCTAGAAAATATAGAGCCAGCCGTAATGGTTGTAGGAGGACTATATGATGCCGAAGATTTATACGGACCTTGGGAGACGTACAAAAACATCGAGAAACGCAGTAATAATTACAATACGGTTGTTTTCGGACCTTGGAGTCACGGAGACTGGGCACGTAACAAAAAGAGACAGGCTGTAGGTAATGTTTATTTTGGCGATAATATTTCAGACTATTTTCAAAGAGATATTGAGACAAAATTCTTTAATCACTTCTTAAAAGGAGGTGATAAAGGTGGAGCAACAGGATTACCAGAAGCACACGTTTTTGACTCAGGAAGCAAAGAGTGGAAGTCTTTTGAGCAGTGGCCGCCTAAAAAAGCGATGAAAGCTTCTTTCTTTTTAGGAAAAGATAATGCACTTACAGGAAGTCCTTCTACAAAATATGATGCAGAAAAGTTTGTAAGTGATCCAGCAAACCCAGTACCATATGCAGAGGGTAAAAAGATGGTATTTACACCACGTAAATATATGTCTGACGATCAAAGATTTGCTGCAGCTCGTGAGGACGTACTGGTTTATGAAACGCCTGTGCTAGAAGATGATCTTACACTTGTAGGTGATATAATGGCAAAGCTTAATGTAGCTACCACCGGAACATCTGCAGACTGGATTGTAAAAATTATAGATGTATATCCAGATGATGTACCTAACACTGAAGAAACAGAAGAAGGAGTAGAGATGGCTGG
>JAHDEV010000117.1 GCA_020628615.1 Dokdonia sp. | reverse complement strand
TTGAACCAGCCTGTAGATTCTTCTAATCCGTTATTATCTTGCTTTGAAAGCTTGGTTCCATCATTAAGAAAAACTACAGGAGGCATCCAGTGCCCTATAACTACAGCATCCTTATAGCCGTTGTTATCTATATCTATCCATTGAATATCTCGCACGTTTCCTATACGCTGAAACAATGTGTTGTACTGAGTTGTAACATCCTTAAAAACACCTTTCCCATTATTCTCAAGAATATATTGCAGAGGAGTAGTACCAAATTGTTGAGGAATCACGTCACTAGTTATAGATATATCGAGATCCCCATCATTATCGATATCTATGGCTTTTACGGTAGATGCATTTACTGCTATATCTGAGAATGCAGTCTCGCTATAGATAAATGATGTTCCATTATTAATATATAATCTTGGTTGAAGAGGCTTGCCAGATTTTATTTCATTCCCACCGCTTACTATAATTAAGTCGTTTAAGGAATCACCATTTATATCTGCAATAACAGCATCAATGTCCTCATGTATTTGATGTTTATTACTCTCCGGGAGATGTACTTCGTTAAATGTACCTGAGGATGTCTGTACATAAGTGGTAGATTCTCCTATTTTAGAACCAAGAGCAACCATGTCATCAAGTCCGTCATTATTTAAATCTCCTGTAACAATTGCTTTACTCAGGTTAGTAGATGCATAAGGTACAAGGGGATTCCTGCTGAATTCTAGCGTGGCGTTATCTATATGTTTGAAAGCTATAATGCTGTCAGTTATATGTGCTTTTAATGTTTCTCTTTGGCTAGAAGAAGCCGTAGAAGATGTATCATAAGCTAGAGTAATAATTTGATCTGCTTTTATATTTTTCAAGGTTTGCTTCTTGCCGTCTGCCCACATAATACTAAGAGAATCTATATTCTTCTGTTTGCCTAGACCAATTGATAATTCTGGCGCTATAGAAGACAGGTATCCCCTAGTAGTGTAGTTTTCAAAATATTGATAGTTTTTTTCGGTGTATACATGAACTTGTGCTCCAATGCCGAAGGTGTTTTGAGGAGATCCTTTAAAACGAACCTTCAGATAATGCATACTATCCTTTAATTGTTGGGTTTTGTTTTCTAGTAAATAAGCCTGTTCATTTACATTATTTACTATGATGTCTAGATCTCCATCGTTATCTAAATCTGCATAACTACTTCCGTTACTAAAGGAGGTAGTACTCTTTATCCAAGATTTTGAGGTGTTCTTAAACGTGCCATCACCATTATTTGAGAAGAAATAGTTTTCTGTTTTCTTCTGTGGTATTTCTTCTAATAGCGGAAGTTCCTTGTCAGTCATGCGACTGCCTATCCTCTTTTGAATATTTTCATTGGATATAAAATTTATAAAATCCATATCATTTGTAGCTCCTACGATGCCGTTTGTGATGTATATGTCTTTATCACCATCATTGTCAAAATCGGCAAGTAGGGGGGACCAACTCCATTCCGTACTTGAAATGCCGCTTAGAAAAGCCGTCTCAGTAAATTGCTCTTTCCCTTGATTAATATGTAAGGTGTTTTGCATGAATTGAGGTTGATATCCTTGACGTAACTGATTTTGGAAAATAGGGAAATTAAATTCCGTTCCAGATGATTTTAAGGTTTCTAAATTCTCTGGTAGCATGTCTACAGATAGGATATCAGTAAACCCATCATTATTGACATCTGCAATATCATTACCCATAGAAAAATGGCTAGTGTGACCTAACTTTCCTTCTGTGGTATTGATCTCTTTAAAAGTTCCGTCAGTTTGATTTATATATAGATAGTCATCTTCAAAGAAATCATTACCTATATAAATGTCAGGATAGCCATCATTATTTATATCACTTATGGCAAGCCCTAGTCCGTAACCTATTCTAGATGAAAATATATTCGCTTTCGCGGAAACGTCTATAAAAATACCATCTCGATTTTCTAATAGTTTGTCGCCATTAATACTATCTGTTTTTGTGCGCTGACTTCCACGCCCAAAATATGCATTAGGATATAACGAATGCCCCATGATATAGGCATCAAGATCGCCATCATTATCATAATCAAAAAATGCAGATTGAGTAAACAATCCAGATAGATCTAATTGGTATTTTTTTGATTCTTCTTTAAAGGTCATTTGGCCATTGTTGAGACCTTGATTTACGTAGAGAAGATTATGCCCTTTAAGTTTTAGATGCCCAGCTACTTTGGATATATAGATATCTAGTAGTCCGTCATTATTAATGTCTACAGTAGTTACACCTGTAGTCCACCCAGTATCATTAGAGATGCCAGCTTGTGTTGTAATATCTTTAAAAGTAAGATTGGCTTGATTGAGGTAGAACCTATCTGGTCCTTGATTTGAAGTAAAATAAATGTCTATTAATCCATCATTATCAAAATCTCCAGTTGCTGTTCCTGCTCCGTTATTATAGTAGAGATAGTTTAAAATATTCAAATCTGAGTCAGGAGACAATTCATTTTTGAATGTTATACCTGAATCTGTTTTAAGTTTAAATTTTACATCTGTTTTCTTGTCCTTACATGATATTATAAAGAACATAAAAGCGATAAATGTAAAAATCTGTTTCAAGGTAGTTTGGTTGTAAGTTGTATATATAAAAAGAGGGCTAGATAACATCTAACCCTCTTTTAAGCTAATTAAATTACCAAGTTTAGTAGCCTGGGTTTTGAGTAAGATTAGGGTTTAATGTTACCTGACTTGCTGGAATAGGGAAGAGGTTTCTAGTCTCATCTCCTACAGCGCCTGGAGCTTTTAGTTCCCAGTCTGCAGTAAATTGTCCAAATCTAATTAAGTCATTACGTCTCCATAATTCTGCATATAATTCACGTCCTCTCTCGTCTATAAGTTCTTGTGCTCCTACAGAGCCAAGTGGAGTAGCTCCTCTTAATACACGAAGCTCATTCACTAATGGTGTAGCATCGCCTCCAGAACGGAAAAGTGCTTCTGCCTTCATAAGGTGGGCATCTGCATATCTAAAGAAAATCTCGTGAGTGTTGAAAGATCCATAACGAGCAGCATACTTCTGTAAACGTATACCTGTAGTCTCATCATTGTTTATAAGACTTACGTTACCGTCTCCATCTTTAAAATCTCTTTTAAAAGTTAATGGAGCACCAGCTCTATCTTGTAGTGGTGTTCCATCTGCACCATATTGTTGACCTATTAAGAATCCAACACCAATATGTGATGCATCTGCAATGCCATCTCCATTATTGTCAGTACATCCATCACATGCTCCAATAGGCTCACCAGATGTAGGTACTACACCTCTACGTTCCTCTTGGCCACTACCTTCAATGTTGATTTCAGGATCTCCTTCAAAAAGATCATAATAAGAAGATAAAGTAGCAAAACCGTTCCAACCACCACCAGTATTGTCACGCTCACTAGTTTGCGAATAGTGAAGTCCATTCCATATTCTATTACTTACACCGGCTCCTAAGAACCAGATAGTCTCATTATCTCCAGAATCACGGAAGATATCAAAATAGCCTTCTTGTAAATCATAACCTTCTCCGTTAATTTGGTCTACAAGAGATATTACTTGATTCATGTCCGCACTTGCAGCTTCAGTATCTAAGTAAATATGCTTATTAAGGAGCACTTTAGCTAGAAGGTACCTTGCAGCAGCCTTATTTGGTCTATTGTTGTTTGTCATTGGTGCTCCAGCAGGAAGCTGGTCAATGGCTTGATTCAAATCAGATACAATTTGATCAACGGCTTCTGCACCTCGAAGTACGATAGGATCTTCAAATAATGAAAGTTCTGGATCACGTACAGGTACTTGACCCCAGTTGTCAAGAACAAACCACATTCCTAATGCTCTTAAGAAGTATGCGTTAGCACGATCTTCGGCCGTAGCATTTACTGATAGCTCAGAAAGAACTTGTGCCGCTTGAAAGTGTGTTGTGTTCCACTGCAAAAAGGCAGTTTGAATAAACTGGTGAGTAGTTAACCAGTTGTGCTGGTGTAACTGTCTCCAGATACCATTATCTCCCCAGTCAGATCCTCTTGTCGGTATCAGTGCTGCATCGGTTGTCACCTCTTGAAGTGCAAAGATGTTTGCTTGATCACCTATCTGACCATTAAGGTTATTAAACATGTTATCTATAAAAGATCCAGGTTCAAGTACTCCGTTAAAGCTTTCTCCAGTAATTACCGAATCTGTGCTTTCGATTTCTAGATCAGTACACGATGTTGCCAGCGCTCCGATCATAAATGCTCCTGCTATGAAGCGGGTTGCATTTAGTTTAATGTTTCGTTTCATAATTTTTCTTTTTTTATTAAAATCTAGCATTTACACCAAGTGTAAAAGTACGAGCTCTTGGGTATGGAGCATAATCAATTCCTGCTGTTGGAATAGCAGATGCATTGAGTGATCCTGTATTAGAGCTAATTTCTGGATCAAGACCGCTGTAACTTGTAATTAAGAACAAGTTTTGACCTGTGAAAGACAAACGTAGAGAATCAAACATTCCATCGCCACTCAAAGGCCAGTTATAGCCTAGAGAAGCAGACTGTAGTCTTACAAAATCTCCTTTTTCAAGAAAACGCGTAGAAACAGCTACAGATGAGTTAGGATTCTCTAAACTATTTGCGGCGTCTTGTGTTACGTTTCTTCCAATAATTAGGGCAGATTTAGTAAAGAATGCATTATCTGTTGCATTGTACACTGAGAATCCAAACTGTCCATTGAAGTAAGTGCTTAGATCAAAGTTTTTGTAACGAGCACTAAGTGATAAACCTGAAGTAACTTTAGGTACGGCATTTTCTCCTACAAAAAACTTATCTGCATCTGGGTCCCCTATACCATCACCATCAAAATCTAAGTAAGTAGGATCGCCATTCTCATCAAAACCAGTAAATTCTGCCATATAGAAAGAGAATAGTGGCTGTCCTGCTTGTAGCTGTTGAGCAAAAGCACCGGTCAGACCATTACCACGTATAGCTCCAGTTTGAATGATACGTTGAGTGTCTTGAACTTCATTCTTGTTATATGCAATATTAAATGATGCATCAAATCCAAAATCCTCAGTATCTATAAAGGCATAGTTTAAAGCAAATTCAACCCCTTGATTTAAAACAGTTCCATCACTTAAATTACCAAAGGCTGTCTGTACGTTTGATGGTGCGGCTGTTTCAGCAAGTAATAAGAGATCATTGGTTTCTTTGCGATAGAGGTTAAAAGAACCGTTAAGACGATCATCATTAAAACCAAAGTCAAGTCCAATGTTGAAGTCTGTGGTTTCTTCCCACTTTAAACCTGCATTCACATCTCCCACAGGAGAAGTTCCAGGTATATTATCACCACCGCCTATAATATTGAGTCCATTATCAATTGCAGTAAAGTTAGCTTGAGTTCTAGTAGTAAATTGACCATAACCTAATCCTTCTTGAGAACCTACAATACCAGCTCCAAGACGTAATTTTAGTGTAGAAATATTATCTCCTACAAAATCTTCTTGGTCTAGCTTCCAAGCGAAAGCTCCAGAAGGGAAGTATCCATAACGCTCTTCCTCACCAAAAGTAGATGACCCATCTGCTCTAAAAGTGGCAGTTACTAAGAACTTCTCGTTGAAGGTTAAATTAGCTCTTGTGAAGAATGATTGTAATTCGTCTGTATTGTTATAGCGTCCAGCTATGTAAGCTGGTAGTATGCGATTAAATCCTTCAGGAATTGTAAGTCCTGTTTGTATTTCAGGAAGGAGTGTTGTAACAAAGCTTCCGTCGTTTCCATATCCAAATACTTGAGCATTGCCTGGAACTACACTATTTAAAATATTGTATTGATCAATGAGTTGACCTCTCATTGCTCCTAAATCAGTAGTGTTGAACCCAGCTCCATTAGAGAAAACACCATCTCTTTGAAATTCTTGGTAAGAAAATCCTCCTAAAAGGTCAAGAGTTATATTGCCAAAATCTTTCTTATAGTTAAGTGTAGCTTCAAGAAGTTTATTTTCATTATTATTAATGTTGTAATCTCCACGCCCTATATTACTAAGTCCTTCTGCGTTTAATATTGAAGAAGCAACTACACCGGTTGTATTTGATTCTGTCTTATCATAACCTACAGTAACCTTAGCACTAAACTCTTCTGTAAAATTATAATCTAGAGACAAGTTAGCAAGTATACGATCACTTTCAGAAAGCCCTTGAAAACTGTTTAGATAGTTTACAGGGCTGAAAAAACCAGGTGTTTGTAAAAAGAATTCTTCATCTAATGGGAATGTTGGGTTTGCAGATATTGATGCTCCTATTATATCACCTCTAGATCCTGCACCGCCATTTAATGGAGCAGTCTCTCTATTAATGCGAGATATACTACCAGTACCTGTAACTGTAAGTTTGTTATCAAAAAACTTTTGTGAAAAGTTAAGTCTGCCAGAAATTCTTTCTAATGATGTATTTTCTACAACACCATTATTATTTCCATACCCAAAAGATGCACGTACGTTACCGCCAGTGTAGCTTTTAGAATAGCTCAAATCTGTCTGTCTTGAGAAAGAGTTACGTAGGTAAACATCTTGCCAATCTGTATCTGCATTACCTATAATTGGAGTATTTGGAAGATCTGCGATTGCCTCAAGATATTCTGCTCTGTTAAGTAGGTCATATCGTTGTGCAGCGTTAGAAGAACTTACAGATGAGTTGATTTCCCAAACACCATTAGAAGCTCCTCGACCACCTTTTGTTTGAACGATAATAACTCCATTAGCTCCACGTGAACCGTAAATCGCAGTTGCAGAAGCATCCTTTAGTATAGAGATGCTCTCAATATCATTTGGGTTGATAAAACTTAGTGGATTTCCTCCACCAGCTTGAGCAATACCTCCAGTAGTTACACCAGGTG
>JAHDEV010000116.1 GCA_020628615.1 Dokdonia sp. | reverse complement strand
GTCTCATTCTAGTAATACGTAAACCTACGTACTTTAGAAATATATTTTGCAAGGCGTATCACCTGGTGGCTGTATCCATACTCGTTATCATACCAGATGTAAAGAAGTACATTTTTACCATCCTTACGTACGATAGTGGCATTACTGTCATAAATACTAGGAGCAGATGAGCCTATAATGTCGCTAGACACAAGCTCATTATCTATTGAGTATTTAATTTGCTCTACAAGCTCACCCTCTAGGGCATACTTTTTAAGTAATGCGTTTATACCATCTAGGCTTGTCTCTTTTGTGAGCTCTAGGTTAAGTATAGCCAGAGAGCCGTTAGGTACGGGTACACGTATCGCGTTTGAGGTAAGCTTCCCTTCAAAATGTGGTAACGCCTTACTCACTGCCGCACCAGCACCAGTTTCTGTAATCACCATATTAAGAGCAGCGGCTCTACCACGGCGGTACTTGCTGTGCATATTATCTACCAGGTTCTGGTCGTTTGTATATGCGTGTATGGTCTCTAGGTGACCTGTTTGTACACCTAGGGTGTCATCTATAGCTTTAAGAATAGGTGTGATGGCATTTGTAGTACAAGAGGCCGCACTAAAGATTTGTACCTCGTCTGGGTTGTGCTCTTTGTGGTTTACCCCGTGCACTATATTTGGGATGCCTTTACCAGGAGCGGTAAGTAATACCTTTGCCACACCCTTGCTTACTAGGTGCCTGCTTAGTTGTTCTTTATCTCTAAAGGCGCCCGTGTTATCTATCACAAGGGCGTCATTTATACCATATGCAGTATAGTCTATATCTTCTGGAGCATTTGCACTTATAATATTTACTGTAGTGCCGTTTATAATAAGGGCTTGATTTTCTACATCTACAGAGACGGTACCTGTAAAGTCACCGTGTACAGAGTCACTTTTAAGAAGCCCGGCTCTTTTTTCAAGTATAGCGGCATCTATCTTACCTCTTGTTACCACAGCTCTTAGTCGTAACTGGCTGCCTTTACCCGTGCGCGTCATAAGCTCTCTGGCTACAAGACGCCCTATACGGCCAAAACCGTAAAGCACCACATCCTTAGGCTCAATAGGCGCTGCCTGCTGTGCAGGTTTAAGGCGTTGTGCTACAAAGCTAGTAGCATTTACATTTTCTTCTAGGTGGTACTCATACGTAAGCTTACCTATATCTAGCTTAGATGGTGGCAAGTCTAGTTGCTTTATAGCCTGCGCGATCTCTACACTATCAAATATAGAGATAGGCTTCCCTACAAAGGCTCCTGCATACTCGTGTAGGTCTAAAATCTGACTCACGTTGCGATCCATCACTTGGTTTCTAAATAAAACAAGCTCTATAGCATTGTCATACCATAGGTCGCTTGCTATTTTAATAAATTCTACAGTGGCTCTTCGGCGGTCTGCTTGAAAGGAAAGTTCTTTTTCGTATGTTTCTGATTGACTCATAGTAAGATACTAAACGTTACATTGTTTTTTTGTACGCTTTCGCGAAAGCGTAATTTTTCAAAATTTTGTGCAAAAGTAGCCATTTCTGTCTGTTACTCAAACGTTTTCGTAAATGAATTTCTCCCAAAAAAAATAACCCCTCCAGCATCTGAAAGGGTTATAAGTTTTAAAACGCGAGTGACTTAGTCAAAAATAAAGCGGTTGCGCTCTCCTTTTTGATCTACAAATACGATACTCACAGGCTCGTTTGCGCTTTTATTTTTAAATATTTCTTTTACATCATCTATAGAGTTTACCATAACATCATCTATTTCAGATATAACAAGACCTTCTATACGGTAACGCTTCATTGCTTCTGTGAGTGTCTGGCTTATTACCACACCATTTTTGGCTTTGTACTTGTCAAGGTCTTTTGGAGAGGCATTTTTAACCTGTATCCCAAGTCGCTCTATGTCAAAAGTGACAGACTTTACTAGTTTTACGGGTAGGGTCATAAGCTCATCATCACGTAAAATCTCTACTTGTATAATATCATTAGGTCGCTTGGTATTAATGTATCCAGAGAGGTCAGAAAACTTAGTGATATTTACATTGTCAAGTTTCTTGATAATATCACCAGTGGTGATACCTGCTTGCTCTGCACCACTCTCATACTCTACACTGGCTACATAAAAGCCTTCTGTAGTGTTAAGGTCTTGATCTTTTGCAATGGCAGCATTAAGTGTGCCTCCAGTAACACCTAGTATACCTTTTTGTACAGAGCCATATTGCATAATGTCTTCCATAATCTTACGAGCATTGTTAGACGGTACAGCAAAGGCATACCCTACATAAGATCCCGTTTGTGAGGTAATGGCCGTGTTAATCCCTACTAGCTCACCAAAAATATTTACAAGAGCTCCACCACTGTTACCAGGGTTAATAGCAGCATCTGTCTGTATAAAAGACTGGAAGTTTGCATCACGCTCATCTATATCTCTCGCCTTTGCAGAGACGATACCTGCGGTAACGGTAGAGGTAAGGTTAAAAGGGTTACCTACGGCAAGTACCCATTCTCCCACCTTTGTAGCATCACTATCGCCAAAGGGGATATAAGGCAACTCCTCACCAGCATCTATTTTAAGGATGGCAATATCTGCCTTTGCATCTTTGCCTATCACCTCTGCCATAAAGGTTTTGTTATTATTGAGTGTTACCTCTACCTCAGAGGCACCATCTATCACGTGGTTATTTGTAATAATGTATCCATCTCCAGAGATAATCACACCACTACCGGCACCTACAATGCCTTTATTAGTTTGCCCGCCACCACGTAAATATTCCATCATATTGCGGGGTTGCTTGTACACCTGTACATTTTTTACGTGCACCACACCATTTACCGTACGCTCTGCCGCTTCTGTAAAGTCTACACCGCTGGCAGCTGCCGTGAGTGCTTCATAATTTACAGGGGTATAGGCAGGGATGGTTTGGGTCTGTACTGGGGTTGAGACTACTTGTGTAGGCTCTTCTATAAATAATTTATAAGATCCTAGCGTTATTGCGCCGGCTAGTAAGGCGATTAAGAATGTTCCTCCGATTTTTTTCATAGTCCTTAGCATTTTATCAATAATCGTTAAAATTAAAAATTTAGTATTCTGTCGGTTTCTATTTAACTGGCATTTAACATCAAAAAGGAGTTTGATATTTGCTACTTTTGTCGCTTATATTGAGCATAAATGACAATTTCTTTTTCAAAATATCAAGGCACCGGTAATGATTTTGTAATCATAGATAACCGTCTTGATATATTTCCCAAAGATGATACCAAACTTGTTGCACAACTCTGTGACCGTAAATTTGGCATAGGGGCAGACGGTTTGATGCTGCTAGAAAGTCACCCTTCGGCAGATTTTAGAATGGTGTATTATAATGCAGATGGTAATGAGAGTAGTATGTGCGGTAATGGTGGGCGATGTTTGGTCGCTTTCGCGAAAGCGTTATCAATCATAGATACCCACGCCACCTTTGAAGCGGTAGATGGGATGCACGAGGCCACCGTAAAGGATGGAATTGTACATCTTAAAATGCAAGATGTTGCAGAAATAAAAACAACACCAGAATATAGTTTTCTAGATACTGGGTCACCACATCACATTAAAATGGTGAGTGACGTAAAAGCCGTTGCGGTAAAAGAAGAAGGTGCAGCCATACGTTATGGAGCGCTTTATGGAGAGGCTGGGAGTAATATAAACTTTGTACAAGAGCTAGAAGATGGTCACTTTGCCGTGCGCACCTATGAGCGTGGGGTAGAAGATGAGACCTTGAGCTGTGGTACGGGAGTTACCGCCGTTGCCATTGCAGCACACCACAATGGTGTGACTCAAAAAAATAATATACAACTCGATGTAGAGGGTGGTAAACTAGCGGTGTCTTTTACAAAAACAGCGACGGGTTATACAGACGTATTTCTTATAGGTCCTGCGACCTTTGTTTTTAAAGGGGAGTGGCAATGTTAACACTACGAGGCACACGTACGGCTTTACGAGCGCTAGAGCTAGAAGATCTAGAGGCGCTTTATGAGATAGAAAATAATGAGGCACTCTGGTTTGTAGGCGAGACGCTAGCGCCATACTCAAAGTTTGTACTTAAGGAGTATCTGGCAAATGCGCATAAAGATATTTTTGAGATGCGACAGTTGCGTCTTGCTATTTGTGATGTAACCTCTGGAGCTTTTTTGGGACTTATAGACCTCTTTGACTTTGACCCTCATAATCTGCGCGCGGGAGTGGGCGTTGTGATTGCAACCGAAACAGAAAAGCGCAAGGGATATGCCAGTGAGGCGATAGCCTTACTTAAAAAGTATGCAAAGACACATCTCCATATGCACCAGCTATATGCAAACATAGGAGAAGATAATAAAGCCAGCATCGCACTTTTTGAAAAAGCAGGATTTGAGCTTGTGGGCACAAAAAAAGAATGGAGACGCAGGCGTGACCTCACCACAGGTGAAGAATCATTTACAAACGAATTATTATATCAACACCTATTATAAATGTACATCAAGAGAATACTTTTAATCATCGGGATAGTGGGCGTAGTAGTAGGCGGTATTTTTGCCTACACGGTTTACGACGCTATTTTTTCTGATAACACCGCGTTTAATAATGAGCGCGCACACCTGTATATCCCCACAGGAGCAGATTTTAATGATGTAACGGCAGAGCTTGCTCCCTTACTTAAAGATGTAGAGGCCTTTGCATCTGTCGCTCAAAAAAAAGGATATGTGACTAATGTAAAACCGGGTCACTATATCATCAAGAAGGGTATGAGTAATAATGACATTATTAATACCATACGCATTAAAAATACACCGGTAAAGGTGGCTTTTAATAATCAAGAGCGCCTAGAAGATATGGCAGGCCGTATCGCCACACAGATAGAGGCAGACAGTACGTCACTTATTAATGCAATGCTAGATGTAAACTTTTTACGAGAGCACGATTTTAATAAGGATACAGCACTTACGATGTATATCCCTAACAGTTATGAGTTTTTCTGGAACACCAGCGCCGAAGATTTTAGAGCGAGAATGCTTAGTGAGCACAAAAAATTCTGGAATAAAACCAGACGCGCAAAAGCCGAAAAATTAAACCTCACACCGGCAGAGGTGTACTCACTTGCCGCTATCGTACAGAAGGAAACCGCAAAGACAGATGAGCGACCACGAGTAGCAGGCGTATACCTTAACAGACTCAAAAAAGGAATAAAACTAGACGCAGATCCTACCGTTATATATGCCGTAAAGCGCACAAAAAATGACTGGGATATGGTAATAAAGCGCGTGTTGTATAAAGATCTAGAGACAGACTCTCCTTATAATACATACAGAAATAAAGGCATACCACCCGGACCTATATTTATGCCAGACGTAAGCGCGATACAGGCAGTACTTAACCCAGAGAAGCATAACTACTATTACTTTGTGGCAGATGTAGAAAATTTTGGCTACCACAAGTTTGCAAAGACGTTATCGCAACACAATGCAAATAGTGCCGCATATAGAAGATGGATAAACAGCAAGAAGATCCATCGTTAAGATACCCGCTCATAAAATTGTATAAACCCAAACCTAGTGTTTGGGTTTTTTTATATCCTAGCTCAGAGAGGTGTAAAAACAGGTAGATACCCCTATGTTAAAATGGTGTTATACCTAATAGTTGGTTGTATTTTCTGAATTATTTTTGCGTTGTAATATATGATAGTTGACGTTTTAGGTAATTTTGTACTTGTATTATATTGCATTAGAATATCCTAAAACGTTATAGTTGAACTTATTTTGTGAGTGTAAGTGTCATAAAATCAGCGATTCATAAAGTTTTGCCAAAAAATTAAAATAAGTTTTTCTGGTAATCTTTAAAGGTTGTATTTTTGCGCGCCGAAACAGACAGCACCCTAAGAGAAATTTAAATAGTAATTTCTTGGCTGTCGAAATGTATTTATATGGTTAGGAACTTGATAAAAGTTACTGTATTGCCTCTTATGTTAGGTATTCTGATAGTGTCAAACAAATCAGAAAAAACATATGATTTTTCTCACTATACCACAGAGGGTATAGCTATGGATTTTAGTGTTCCTCTTCCGGAGGAAACGGTTCAAACCCCTTTTGTATTTAACCCTACACCGCTTACTGGTAAAACCTTCACCGGTTTTAAAGAAGCCCTTGCTTTTAAAGAATCTCGCGGTGATTACCTTACTATAAACAGATTTGGATATCTAGGTAAGTACCAGTTTGGTGCCTCTACCTTAGACCTTTTAGGTATTCAAGATGGCTCAGAGTTTCTAGAGAATCCTGTATTGCAAGAGCAAGCCTTTTTACTCAATGCCTCTCGTAATAAATGGGTCTTACGCCGTGATATAAAACGATATGAAGGCCGCTGGATTTCTGGCGTGCGCGTGACCGAGTCTGGTATACTCGCTGCAGCACACCTTGCTGGGCCTGGTAGTGTAAAGAAGTTTTTACGCTCTGGTGGAGCTACTGGTTTTCAAGATGCCTTTGGTACAAGTATACGTAGCTATATGAAGCGTTTTTCTGGCTATGATGTGTCTAATATAGAGGCCATAAAAAAGCCTTCTCTAGAAAATTTATCTGCTAGCACTTACTAGTAATCACATACACTTATAGATAAACCCCAGTGTTATAATAATGCTGGGGTTTGTTTTTTTTGCGCTTTCGCGAAAGCGTAATTCCCCACCTCACCATCACTTCATAAAGCCATTGCTACTAGACAGCGGTCTCTATAAAGTACTGCCGTAAAATGTCAGTTTGTCACATATCGCATTGTGGTACTTTTTTCGCTTTAAGCAAGACTCAAATTTTACACTTTAAAACACATATACAATGTCAACAGGAAAAATTAATGTATCGGTAGAGAATATCTTTCCGCTTATTAAGA
>JAHDEV010000115.1 GCA_020628615.1 Dokdonia sp. | reverse complement strand
ACACTTAAAGAAGATGGACCATACACCATATTTGCCCCTACTAATGAGGCGTTTGATAAACTACCTCCCAAACAACTAGCAACCCTTCTCACCCCAGAAAACAAAGCAACGCTCGCATCTATTCTGTCATATCACGTAATAGCAGGATCACTAACCGAGACAGAAATAATAAATAAAATAAATGTAGAAAATGGCAGTTTTACATTACAGACAGTAAATGGCCAGCAACTCGTGGCTACCTTAAAGGATAATAAAATAGTAATTACAGATACAACGGGTCACACTTCGCTTCTCACTAAGACCGATATCAATGGGAAAAATGGCATCATACACGTGGTAGATACAGTGCTAACACCTAGCAACTAAAGTTTAGTTTAGTTGGAGGCCTCACGCGAGTGGGGCTTTTTTTTACGCTTTCGCGAAAGCGTAATTATATCACATTCACCTCTGGAACAATCTTTATCCCAAACTTCTCCTCTACTGCCGCTTGTACTTTCATTGCAACTGCCCACACTTCTTGACCTGTAGCATTACCATGATTTACGAGTACCAGAGCTTGCCTATCGTGTATACCAGCATCGCCAAAACGTTTCCCCTTAAAGCCTGCTTGCTCGATAAGCCACCCAGCGGGCACCTTAATTTGCTCATTGCCTATGGGATAAAAAGGGATTTCTGTATGCACTTTTCTAAGTTGAGTAAACTGCGTTTGTGAGATCACTGGATTCTTAAAGAAGGAACCGCTATTCCCTATTTTCTTAGGATCTGGAAGCTTAGACTGCCTGATAGCTATAACAGCATCTGACACGTCTTTTAATGTAGGCGCTGTGATTTCTTTCGCTTTAAGCGTGTCAAAAATAGCACCGTAGTCAGTATTTATATTATGATTGCTCTTTGTGAGTTTAAAGGTGACAGAGGTAATGACATAGGCATCTTTGTGCTCATTTTTAAATACCGAATCACGATAACCAAAAGCACAATCTTCTAGCGTAAACACCCTCACCTCTTGAGTGTCTCTATGCACAGCCTCACACTCATAAAAAGTATCTTTGAGCTCTACACCGTAGGCACCTATATTTTGCACTGGTGATGTACCTACATTACCAGGGATAAGCGATAGGTTTTCTACACCTCCCAGGTTATGCGCTACACAATAGAGTACAAACTCGTGCCAGTTTTCGCCACCAGCAACTTTGAGAAGTACTTCATTTTTTGAAAACGAATCATCTATAAGTGATATCCCTTTAATGTCTAGATGTATCACAAGTCTATTTACATCTTGTGTGAGTAGCATATTGCTCCCTCCGCCTATTACAAAAGGATCAGGATATCTAGCATCTCCCAGCAACTCTTGCAATTGCTGTACAGAAGAAACGCTCGCAAAAAAGCGAGCGTTTACATCTATACCAAAGGTATTGTATGCCTTAAGCGATACGTTTTCTTGTACTGTCATTAATCTTGGTATTGTTCTAAAGCAGCTTTAAGAATAGTAACTGCTTCTTTAAGATGGTTTTCTTCTAGCACATAAGCAATTCTCACTTGATTAAGACCTACATTATCACTGCTGTAAAAACCTGCTGCTGGTGCAACCATAATGGTTTTTCCATCTAGATCATAAGACTCTAGTAACCACTGTGCAAAGGCATCTGCATTTTTTATAGGCAACTCTGCAATACAGTAAAAGGCACCTTTAGGTTTTGCTACTTTTACTCCAGGTATTGCTTCTAGTCCTGCTACAAGTGTATTTCTTCTTGATACATACTCTTCTATTACATCGTCAAAGTATGATTGAGGTGTGTCTAATGCCGCCTCAGATGCGATTTGTGCAAATGTAGGAGGACTTAAACGTGCTTGTGCAAACTTCATCGCTGTACTCATAAGTTCTTTATTGCGACTTACGATACACCCTATACGGGCACCACACATCGAGAAACGTTTTGACACAGAGTCTATCATAATAGTATGAGCATCTATATCACGCTGCTTCATCACTGAGTGATGCTTATGACCGTCGTAAGCAAACTCACGATATACCTCATCTGCAATGAGGAATAGGTCGTGCTTCTTTACAAGCTCTGCAAGCTGGCGTATCTCATCTTCTGAGTATAAATATCCAGTAGGGTTACCCGGGTTACAGATAACGATAGCCTTTGTTTTATCTGAGATTAACTTCTCAAAATCTGATATAGGAGGCAAAGCAAATCCCTCTTCTAGTGTAGATATTACAGGTACAACCTTAACACCACTCGCCGTTGCAAAACCGTTATAGTTTGCATAAAAAGGCTCTGGAATAATAATCTCATCTCCTGGGTCTGTAACAGATCCCATTGCAAATAATAAGGCTTCAGATCCTCCGGTAGATATGATAATATCTTCAGACGAGACATCTATACCGTGGTTGCTATAATAGCTAGCTAGCTTATCTCTATAAGACTGAAATCCTGCACTGTGACTATATGCTAAAACTTCAAGGTCATTATTCTTTACAGCATCTAGCGCTACTTGTGGCGTCTTGATATCTGGCTGACCGATGTTAAGTTGGTGAATTTTTATTCCTCTAGCCTTTGCTCCTTCTGCAAAAGGTACGAGTTTACGTATAGGCGATTGAGGCATTGCGAGCCCCTTCTTTGATATTGCTGGCATTGAATATTTTTTTATACAAAAATGAGGAAATTATTGTGGTTTTTAAAACTAGAAGGAGGGTATTTTGCTTTCGCGAAAGCGCATAAAAAAAGACCGCTATAAAACGGTCTTTAGTTGCTTTGTATAAAGTGATGTTACTCCTCTGTCTCAGGCATTACTGTACCTTTAATTTTAAGACTTTGTGGCACCTCAGAAGCATTAGAATATACGGTAATCGTTTTTCTAATAGGCCCAGGGCGCTTAGTATCATACTTTACTTCTATCTCACCTTTTTCTCCTGGCTGGATAGGGTTTTCTGGTTTTTTAGGTATTGTACAACCGCAAGTAGAGTATACTCTTGCTACGATAAGTACATCATCTCCTGTATTTGTAAATGTAAACTTACGTACACCATCTGCACCATAATCTACCTCACCGTAATCTACAACTTCTGAATCAAAAGTGATTTCAGCTCTTTTCTCTTGTGCTTGAACGCTTACTACTAGAAGCATAGCGACAAATAAAAATAGTACCTTTTTCATAATTTTAAATATTTGAGGGAATTCAAATGTAGTCACAAAATACCTGCCTGCCAAAAAATGATATTAACATTAACACGTGACGATAACGTACATATGTACCAAAAATAGCACGTAGACTATATATTAATCCTACTGTTATCCCTACTTTTGCCATCTATAAGACAATAATCAGACCAAACTATGAGCATAGCGTCAAAATATGATTCTACACAGGTAGAAGATAAGTGGTACAGCTACTGGATGGAGCATAATTATTTCCATTCTACACCAGATGATAGAGAACCATACACCATTGTAATCCCACCTCCTAACGTGACAGGTGTCTTACATATGGGACATATGCTTAACAACACGATACAAGACGTATTAATACGTCGTGCAAGATTACTAGGTAAAAATGCGTGCTGGGTACCTGGTACAGACCACGCATCTATTGCTACAGAGGCAAAGGTAGTTGCAAGACTTAAAGAGCAAGGCATCAAAAAATCTGACCTTACTCGTGAGGAATTTCTTGCCCACGCCTGGGAATGGAAAGAAGAATATGGTGGCGTTATACTTGACCAACTTAAAAAACTAGGAGCCTCTTGCGACTGGGAGCGCACAGCCTTTACTATGGATCCAGCAATGTCTGAGTCTGTGATAAAAACATTTGTAGATCTTTATAATAAAGGATTGATATATCGCGGTTACCGTATGGTAAACTGGGATCCAGAAGCAAAAACAACCCTCTCTGACGAGGAGGTAATACACGAAGAGCGACAAGGCTTACTCTATTACATAAATTATAAACTAGAAGGATCTGAGGAGTTATTAACAATAGCAACTACAAGACCTGAGACTATTTTTGGAGATACAGCGATTTGTATTAACCCAAATGACGAGCGCTTCACACATCTTAAAGGGAAGAAAGCCATTGTACCTATAAGTGGTCGCGTGATTCCTATTATAGAAGATGAGTATGTAGATCTTGAGTTTGGTACAGGTTGCCTTAAGGTAACACCAGCTCACGATGAGAATGACAAGATGCTGGGTGACAAGCATAAGCTAGAAGTAATAGATATCTTTAATGATGACGCTTCTCTTAACAGTTTTGGGCTTCACTATGAAGGTCAAGATCGTTTTGTAGTGCGCAAGGCTATAAAAAAAGAACTTGAAGAACTAGGTGCTCTGGTAAAGACAGAAAACCACATTAATAAAGTAGGAACATCTGAGCGTACAAAGGCGGTAATAGAGCCTAGACTATCAGACCAGTGGTTCCTTAAAATGGAAGAGCTTGTAAAGCCTGCCATAAAAGCCGTACTAGAAACTGGAGATGTAAAGTTATTTCCTAAGAAGTTTGAAAACACCTACCGTCACTGGATGGAGAACATACGTGACTGGAACATCTCTCGCCAGCTATGGTGGGGACAGCAAATTCCTGCTTACTTCTATGGAGAAGGAAAGGAAGATTTTGTAGTTGCCGAATCTATTGAGGATGCTGTTACGCTTTCGCGAAAGCGTACCGGAAACGATTCCCTCACTGCCGAAGATTTACGTCAAGACGAAGATGCTATGGACACTTGGTTCAGCTCTTGGTTATGGCCTATGAGTGTTTTTGACGGAGTGCGTAATCCAGATAACGAGGAATTTAACTACTACTACCCTACTAATGATCTTGTAACGGGTCCAGATATTTTATTCTTCTGGGTAGCGCGTATGATCATAGCGGGATATGAATATACAGACAAGAGACCTTTCCAAAATGTGTACCTCACAGGTTTGGTACGTGACAAGCAGCGTCGCAAGATGTCTAAGTCACTAGGTAACTCACCAGATGCGCTAGAACTTATTAAAGAATATGGAGCAGATGGTGTGCGTGTAGGACTATTATTAAGTAGTGCTGCCGGTAACGACCTTATGTTTGACGAAGATCTCCTTAAACAAGGAAAAGGCTTTATCAAGAAAAACTTAAGCGCCTTTAGCCTCATACAAGGATGGGAGATAGACGAGACTATACCACAACCAGCACATAGCGCGCAAGGTATTGAGTGGTATACAAACCGTTTTAACCAAACACTTCTAGAGATAGAAGATCACTTCTCAAAGTACCGTATCTCAGACGCGCTTATGGCGAGTTACAAAGTGGTATGGAACGACTTCTGCGGGTGGTTACTAGAGATTATAAAACCAGCATACCAGCAACCTATAGATCGTAAGACCTATGACGCGGTAATTGCAGCTTTTGAAAATAACCTACGCATACTACACCCATTTATTCCATTTGCATCTGAAGAGATCTGGCAGACTATTGCTACACGTACTCCAGAAGAGGCTTTGATTATCAATAAATGGCCAGAAGGTGGTGCGGTAAATGAAAAAATCATTGCAGATTTTGACTACGCCTCACAAGTGATTTCAGGTATACGAACTATTAGAAAAAGTAAAAACATCGCTTTTAAAGACGCTATAGAAGTGCACGTTCTAAGCAATGAAGAAGTTTCTAGTGATTACAATAGTATCATCTCAAAACTAGGTAATGTGAGTGAGATCGCTTTCGCGAAAGCGCCACTAGACGGAGCACTATCTTTTAGAGTAAAATCTAATGAGTACTTCATTCCTCTTGCGGGAGCTATTGATGTAGAAGCCGAAGTTGCAAAAATTGAGGAAGAACTTAAATACACAAAAGGATTCTTAATGTCGGTTTCAAAAAAGCTATCTAATGAGCGTTTTGTAAGCAACGCACCAGAGAAGGTAGTCGCTATCGAAAAACAAAAGATGGCAGATGCCGAAGCAAAAATAGAAGCGCTAGAAAAGCGACTGGCTAGTTTGTCTTAATAGACTAACATATATTACATAAAAAAGGCGTCTAAAATTATTTAGACGCCTTTTTATTTATGTTATTTTTCTTGTTAGAGATACTTCTTTGCAGCTTCTACATAAGCCTCCATTGCCTCATCTTCCGTCATACCTTTTACCTGAAGTAGTGCGTTGATTTTAAAAGCACTCACAAGCTCGTGTTCACCTTCATTATGACTAAAGGTGTTCTTTTGCGTAGCTTGTTTGTATAGCGCATAAAACTGCAACAATACATCTGGCGGAAATTCTTGAGAAGAATTACTCACCCTACGGAAGGCATCTTCAAACTCTTTATGAAGTACCTTCTTATCCATTATATTGATGCTATTACCGATTGCGCTCCTTTTACTACTTGATTAAGCTCTACGTCTAATTTTGTCCCAACAGGTAAATATAGATCTACACGAGAGCCAAAACGTATGAACCCACTATCTTCACCTTGTTGTACCATTTGCCCTTCTTCTGCATAGTTAATAATACGCTTTGCTAGCGCACCAGCAATCTGACGATAAAGAACATCACCAAACTTTTCTGTACTTACCACTACGGTTGTACGTTCATTTTCTGTACTAGATTTAGGGTGCCAGGCTACAAGATATTTTCCTGGGTGGTATTTACTATATGCAATCTTTCCCCCAGATGGGTATCGTGTTACGTGCACATTAAGCGGCGACATAAACACAGAGACTTGAAGACGTTTATCCTTAAAGTATTCTGCTTCATACACCTCTTCTATTACAACCACCTTACCATCTACTGGTGATGTGATTACATTAGAATCTAAAGGCGCTGTACGATCTGGATTTCTAAAAAACTGAAGTATAAGATATAACAACACTCCTAGCACTAAAGCTACTACATAAAACAACCAATTCTTCTCAAGAAACTTATTTGCAAGCAAGATAAGGCCTGTAAAAATCACTAATGCTATTACAATAATCTTATATCCTTCTTTATGGAACATAGTCAAGTACAATTAAAAATAAGTATAAAAATGGTGCTGCAAATATGATACTATCTAACCTATCATATAATCCTCCGTGGCCAGGCATAATACGACCACTATCCTTCACTCCAGCCTGACGCTTAAGCTGTGATTGTATCAAATCTCCTAAGGTTCCAAAAAC
>JAHDEV010000114.1 GCA_020628615.1 Dokdonia sp. | reverse complement strand
TTTAATCCGTCGCGTGCTTCTATATTAAATTGAATGTCTTTTGCCATTTTCTTTTTACTTTTTCAAAGGCTTTAAGCTGTATGCTCTAAGCGCTATGTTTAAAATATTTTAATTTTTTCTTAGTACGCTTTCGCGAAAGCGAATATCTATTTATACAATCGCAAGGATATCATCCTCTTTCATAATCATATAATCTGTACCGTCAAATTTTAGTTCACTACCTGCATACTTTCCGTATATCACAGTGTCACCTACTTTAACCGTCATCGTATGATCTTTAGTCCCAGATCCTACAGCAACTACTTTACCTCTTTGTTGTTTTTCTTGTGCGCTATCTGGAATATATAAACCAGATGCTGTTTGAGTTTCTGCTGCTACAGGCTCTATTACAACGCGGTCTGCTAATGGTTGAATTTTAATTGCCATTGGTATTTAATTTAAGTTATAAAGTTTGATTCTAGTTGTAACCTTTGTAAGTTACGCTAGCGTAAGTGACAGAAATTATGCCAGTGATTATGCACTGACAAATTTGCATAAAACAAAAAAGCCAGCTGTAAAGCTGGCTTTTTTAATATCGTAACGAGAAGATTTACTGATCTCCTCCGTCTGTATCTGGTAAGCTTACTGGCGCCGGTGCTGGTGTAGACTGCTCTACAGCATCTGCATCAAATACTTGAGACTCTCCTGTTACAGATCCGTCAAAAATAGTAAGGTTACTTGCAAGTATAAGTACGAGTAGTATAGTTGCAAGAGCCCACGTTGCTTTATCAAGAAAGTCTGTAGTTTTTTGCACACCACCCATTTGCTGTGTACCACCACCTCCAAAAGAAGAAGAAAGTCCACCACCTTTTGGGTTTTGTACCATAATAACTACTACTAGTAGAAATGCTACAATAACGATCAGTGCTAAAAATATATAAAACGTAGTACTCATAATATTTTAATCTTTTTGTTCTTCGAGTTGTTCTACTGCTCGAATTTGGTCTGCAAAGAAACCACTTTTTTCTGGATATTTCAAACTTAAAATGCGGTATGCTTGTTTTGCCTTTGCAAAGTTTTTTTGCTCGACATAAACGCGTGCTAAAGTCTCTGTCATCAGTGCATCAGGAGAATATGGCAACTCTTTAATAATTTTCTTTTTTTCTGACTTAGCAGGTTTTATAGCACTTATTTTTGGGTTTGTTTCTATAAAAGAATCTATGATTTTGCGCTTGCGCTCCTTACTATCGTCTTCTTTTTCAATAGCTTGTATTTTTTCGCTTTCTGATGCTTTAGGTGTAGAAGTATCTTCCTTACTTACAGTTGTTTCTACGGGAACCAGCTCATCTTGTGAGCGATCAATAGGCTTAAAAGTTGAGAGTTGTAACCACTCGCTAAAAGAGTGTGCCTCAGACTTAGTAAATGGTAGCGGCTTCCCTACTTGTAAAGTTTCTTCGGCTCTTGCTCTGGTCATCTCAGAATCTACTTTTTCTACAAAGAGATTTGGGTCTAGTATTTTAGAAGCTTTAGCTTGTTCTTCTTCATCAAGAATGGTAGATACGTCTTCTATGTCTGTGATAATAAGGTTGCGTAGTGCCGTCTCTTGCTCTTTTATTTTTGCGCTTACGTCATTTTGTAAAAAACGCTCTGAGGTAATGTAGTCAAAAAGTACAGCTCTGTCAGACGTGTGGCTAGCAGTACGCTTTAGGGCCTTGTTATAAGCAAAACTTTCTTGATTTTTTAAACCTTTAAGATATAAGGCCTGGGCACTCTGAAAAAATGGGAAAGCATCTATAATATCTCTAAGACTTGCCGTTTCTTCGGCTGTAATCTTATCTGGATGTTCAAGCAGGTATGTGTATTGCTCTGTATTCATTACCAGCGTGCAAGTGATGCATTAAAAACATCTTGAGTTATGCGTTCATAAATCTCATCTATTGCAGTATCTAGCACGCTACCCACTGGTTGTGCCGTACCGGTAAAGTCAGAAAAGAAAGAAAACCTACGCTCAAAGTCATACTCACCATCTGTTTGCGTGTTGTTGTAAAAACGCACATTTATAGTAATAGTTAATCTGTTTTGAGCGGCTGTATTTTCTGAGGTTGAAGCTTGTGGCGCAATATAGTACTCTACAATCTCACCTTCATAAATTACGTCTGCATTACTATTTGTAAGCACTAGAGGAGACTGGTTTTGTATAATGTCTCTAAGTTGCTCTGTAAACTCACGGTCTATACCCGGCTCTACAATGGCCGCTTCATTTTGAAAAAAGCGAACTTCAAAAGTTTCTTCATTTACAATAGAAACTCCACTTAGCGAGTATACCCCACAACTCTGGAAGCCAAGTGCAAATAAGATAATAAGTAATGTGCTTTTTATAGAATTCATATGTAGATAACGAAGATGCGGTTTAAAAATTGAATGTACAAGCCTAATGCTATAGATCAAACTGTTTAATCTTTCTGTAAAGTGTGCGCTCACTTATACCTAGTTCTTGTGCGGCAGCCTTACGTTTTCCTTTGTGACGTTCTAGAGATTTTTTTATAAGCTCCAGTTCCTTGTCGTGTAGCGATAAAGTTTCTTCCTCTTCTATCTCTTCTGCAAAGTGATATGGGTCTGCTATCTGCTCTGCAGGAGGTGGGGTAGGAGCTTGTTGTGATTTTTGAGGTATCTGTAATACATCCATCACTTCTTCTACCGTCTCATAAGAGTCGTCTTGATCATCATTATAAATCTTGTTTATAAGGCTTTCATTCTCCTGGCGTACATCTTGCGTGTTGCCATTTTTCATAAGCTCGAGCGTGAGCTTTTTAAGATCATTAAGATCTGCTTTCATATCAAAAAGCACTTTGTAAAGAATCTCTCGCTCGTTAGAGAAGTCTGACTTTTCTTGTGATTTTACAACCGCAGGAAGTCTAGATCCTGTATCTGGCAAATAGTTTCTTATTGTTGTAGCGTCTACCTCGCGGTTAGTCTCAAGTACAGATATTTGCTCAGCTACGTTGCGCAGTTGCCTTATGTTACCACTCCACCTATATTGCACGAGTAGTTGTATAGCCTCATCACTTAGGCGTATGGTAGGCATCTTATACTTCATCGCAAAGTCTGAAGCAAACTTTCTAAACAATAAGTGTATATCGCCTTTGCGCTCTCTTAGTGGAGGTAGAGCAATATCTACGGTGCTTAACCTGTAATATAAATCCTCGCGAAATTTTCCTTCTTCTATGGCATCAAACATTGCTACGTTTGTTGCAGCGACAATGCGTACATCTGTTTTTTGTGTTTTTGAAGATCCCACTTTTAAGAACTCTCCATTTTCTAAAACTCTTAAAAGACGTACTTGTGTAGGCAACGGTAATTCTCCTACTTCATCTAGAAAAATCGTGCCTCCATCTGCCTCTTCAAAATAGCCACTTCTAGTGGTGGTAGCTCCAGTAAAAGCACCTTTCTCGTGGCCAAAAAGCTCACTATCTATCGTTCCTTCTGGAATTGCTCCACAGTTTACGGCGATGTACTTATTGTGTTTTCTATGAGAAAGCGAGTGTATAATGCGTGGGATACTTTCTTTACCTACCCCAGACTCTCCCGTAACAAGTACAGATATATCAGTAGGCGCCACTTGTATTGCTTTTTCGATTGCACGATTAAGCCCAGGATTATCTCCTATAATACCAAATCTTTGTTTTGTGGTTTGTATTCCTTCCATAATTACTTAACTCGTTTGTCGTGTCACAGCGCTCGCTTGTGATGGTTGTTTTTACGCTTTCGCGAAAGCGTAATTAAGCCCTTTAAAATGTATTAGTCTACATTGTTATACCAGTAATCTGCATAACTCACAGCCTCTCCTATTAGCGTTCCAGTAGTGCACTCATTTACTTTAACGTTTACAAAATCACCTACTTTATAATCACCTTTAGGGAAAACGGCAACTACGTTTTGGTCATTGCGTCCGCTCCACTCGTCTTTATTCTTTTTAGACTCTTTTTCTATTAATACCTCTATGGTTTGATCTTGATATCTTAATAGGTTTTTTCTTGAGATCTCACGCTGTAAGTCTATGACGTCTTGCAATCTTCTTTTCTTAATTTCTAGCGGAATGTCATCTTCCATTTTACGTTCGGCAAGGGTTCCAGGTCGTTCAGAATAGTAAAACATAAAACCGTAGTCATACTTTACGTAGTCTATAAGATCTAGCGTGCCTTGATGATCTTCTTCGGTCTCTGTGGGGAAACCTGTTATCATATCTTGACTTATCCCAATATTTGGAATAAGATTTTTAATGTTGTCTATAAGCGTTTTATACTCGGCTACCGTATGCTGGCGGTTCATAAGTTTGAGTATTCTGTCACTTCCAGATTGCACGGGTAGGTGTATGTAGTTACAGATGTTTTTATGGCTCGCCATCACTTCTATAACGTCTAGCGTCATATCTTGAGGGTTTGAGGTAGAGAAGCGTATTCTCATTTTGGGCTGTGCTCTAGCCACCATATCCATAAGTTGTGCAAAGTTTACCGCAGTAGCTTTTGCCATCTCGCTGGCTTTGTCAAAATCTTTTTTGAGGCCGCCACCATACCATAGGTAAGAATCTACGTTTTGACCTAGTAGGGTAATTTCTTTAAAACCTCTATTTGCTAGGTCTTGTACTTCTTCTAGTATAGACTGTGGGTCACGGCTGCGCTCACGCCCTCTTGTAAATGGTACCACACAAAATGTGCACATATTATCACAACCACGTGTGATAGATACAAAAGCGGTAACTCCGTTAGTTTGTAATCGCACTGGTGAGATATCACCATACGTTTCTTCTTTAGAGAGGATAACGTTTACAGCATCACGTCCTTCATCTACCTCACTTAGTAGATTAGGAATGTCTTTATAGGCATCTGGACCTACAACGAGATCTACAATTTTTTCTTCTTCAAGAAATTTGCTTTTAAGGCGCTCTGCCATACAGCCTAGCACACCCACCTTCATTGTAGGGTTTTGTTTGCGCTTTACGGCTTGGTATTTTTCGAGTCGCTTTCTTACAGTAACCTCTGCCTTCTCGCGTATAGAACACGTGTTTACAAGCACGAGGTCTGCTTCCTCAAGATTTTGAGTGGTATTATACCCTTCATTTGCAAGTATAGAAGCCACCACTTCACTATCTGCAAAGTTCATCTGGCAACCGTAACTTTCAATAAAAAGTTTTTTACTGTTCTCGAGTTTTCGCTCTAGTGTAAGCGCTTCCCCTTGTTTATGCTCGTCTATTATTTTTTCCATCTTCTTAATCGTCCTGAATACGTTGTCAAGGATTATGCAAAGATACAGTTAATAAAGAATTATGACAAAGTGGCAGGCGTTTAGAATTGACATAAATTCTCGTAATTTGTAACAAAAATCAAAAAATTGCAACTCAAGCTACTCCCTATTTTAGTTTGTATACTTTCTTATCAAGCTTGGTCTCAAGATATCGAGCCTGCTTCTAAGCAACTGTATACACAAGAGTTTTCTATACAACACGATAATGACTTTCTTTTTGCAATAGATCGTTATTATACCGCGGGAAGCTTTTTGAGATATAGTAGAAAGTTAGAACAGGATTTTATTTTTAACAATACGCTAGAGTCACCATTACAATATGATATCATAATAGGTCAAGAGACCTATACACCACGTGAGCTATTTGTAGAAAACTTTGACAGCTTAGAGCGACCTTATGCGGGTTATTTATTTGCAAGGTTTAATCTTACAAAAGCTCAGGAAAATAGCTTGTATGCTGTGGGTCTTGAGATAGGTCTTGCTGGAGAGCAATCTGGAGCGCGTACCTTGCAACTCAATTATCACAGCCTCATAGGAGCATTTATGCCCGTATGGTCTGGCCAGATTGCAAATAGTACACACATTAATCTTTATGGAAGTTATGTAAAGGACTATGTGATACCTAATTCTAATCTGTTTAAAAACGCTGCACTACAATCTTCTGTAGCTATAGGTACAAGAAGAATGTATGCACGTCAGGAAGCACTTTTATACATAGGTGATAGGGCGCAAGTGAGCACCTCTTCTGCATATGGCCAAGTAGGAAACACAACAGAATTTTATGGTGTAGGCGGTGTAGGAGTTGAGTATGTAGTGCTTAACGCACTTATAGAAGGTAACCCACTAGGTGATGGTTCTCCTTTTACCTTACCTGCAGTGCCAGTAGTTTTTTCTTTTAAGGCAGGAGGTGTCTATCGAGCGCATCGTAACACCTACCGTATGATCTATAAATTTAGAACCAAAGAAACCAAAAGAGAGGGAAGAAGTCAGTACGTAACCTTTGAGTTTGCCAGACGATTTTAAATTCCCTTATTTTAGAGCGCTCATCTCTATAAGTATAAACCAGTATTATTTATGACCCACACAGACTTACTCGCCAAAATAAAAAATGCACCACACGTAGATTTTGGCAATCTCTTTGGAGAGTCTATCAACCTCTTTCAAAAAGTGTTTTTACAAGGGTTACTCCTGCAGATACTAACCGTCGTTATTTCTTACGGGATATCTATGCTTGTTATGCTGCCTTTTAGTCTAGGTGGCGCATTTATAGATTATAATGAGATTAATAGTTATAGTGATGAGGAAGTAGGTCTTGCGGCCATTATTTTAATGTTTGTTCTTTACTTAATAGTTGCCGTTGTAATGGCGGTGGTAAACTTTGCATTGCAAGCTGCGTTTTACAGAATTGTACGTATGAAAGATAGAAACAAGCGCAGCGAGCTGGGTGTAGGCTTTGGGATGTTTATAAAAAAGCAGCATATAAAAAAGGTGCTCATCTTGTCTATGGCTCAAATAGGCATTGCCGTGGTGGCGATGTTATTTTTTATTCTTCCCTTGTTTTTTGTGCTAGTGCCGTTGCAATTTGCCGTTATCATATTTGCCTTTAACCCAGAACTCTCTGTAAACGATATTTTAAAAGCTGCTTTTGCTATTGGAACAAAAAAGTGGGGAATCACCTTTGGAGCTTGTCTTATTATAGGTTTTCTTGCGCTTGTGGTAGGGGTGATGGCTTGTTTTGTCGGGGTGTATGCAACGATTTCAATTGTGTATTTACCGGCTTACCTGGTGTATAAAGAAGTGGTAGGCTTTACCGAAGATGAAGACCTCATTGCTCAGATAGGTGTGTAGTGTGAGT
>JAHDEV010000003.1:27074-49221 GCA_020628615.1 Dokdonia sp. | reverse complement strand
AAGATATTCTTGTAATAAACGACAACCCTTACAGCTTTATACTTAATGACAACCCGCAGTCGTTGCTTGCAGTGCCGGGAGCTATGGAGGTAGCGCTAGAGCTTAATAGTTTAAGTAAGACCTATAATATGGCTGGCTGGCGTGTGGGGATGGTGCTAGGTAGTGCCACAAATATAGGTCACATATTACGGGTAAAATCTAATATGGATAGCGGGATGTTTTACGGTATTCAAAAAGGAGCCATTGCAGCACTAGGTCTGGGTAAAGATTGGTTTGATCATATAAATGGAATATATACAAGAAGACGAGCTCTTGTTTTTAAACTAGTAGAAACATTAGGGTGTACCTATGATAATAATCAAGTAGGACTTTTTGTATGGGCAAAATTGCCATCAGGTATAGATGCCGAAGCATTTATAGATAAGATGCTATTAGAAAAATACATATTTATCACCCCAGGAACCATTTTTGGAACAATGGGAGCGGGCTATATACGTTTTAGCCTCTGTGTTAAAGAAGAAGAAATAAAAGAAGCCATAGAAAGGGTAAAGTAATAAGGAAGCTGAATGTTGTTAATTAACAAGTGTAAGTTGTTGATTTTCAAATAAAAGTGTAGAAATAAAGATAAATGAAAGACATTTGTATCATAGGGGTAGGGCTTATAGGAGGCTCTTTTGCACGAGATTTGCGCGCGCAGTTGCCAGAAGCAACCGTGTGTGGTATAGATGCCAGTAAAGAACATCTTGATGAAGCACTAGCGTTAGGCTTTATAGATAAGGCGGGTGTACTAGAGGATGTTGCAAAAGCAGACCTGGTTGTGCTAGCAATACCAGTAGATGTAGCGATACACGTACTACCAGACGTTCTTAACATAATAAATGATGATACCGTAGTGATAGATATGGGCTCAACAAAACAAGCTATCTGTGAGGTTGTAACTAATCACCCCAAACGTCGTAATTTTCTGGCCTGTCACCCCATTGCGGGAACCGAGTTTTCTGGACCTAGCGCGGCAATCACGGGCCTTTATGAGGGAAAAACAAACATAGTTTGTGAGGTAGAAAAAACAGCCTTTAAACTACAGGAGCCAGTGCTTGACCTTTTTAAAAATATGGGAATGCGTATGCGTTATATGGATCCCGTTTCTCACGATAAGCATATCGCTTACGTGAGTCACCTGTCACACATAAGTGCATTTATGCTTGGGAAGACGGTGATTGATAAGGAGAAAAATGAACGCGATATTTTTGATATGGCGGGCAGTGGGTTTGCATCTACCGTACGTCTAGCAAAAAGTAATCCCGTGACCTGGACCTCTATTTTTAAACAAAATAGAGATAACGTATTAGAAACACTCACAGAGTACATTGCAAATCTCAATGATTTCAAATCCCTTTTGGAGGCCGAAGATTATACAGGAGTACACAATGAGATGGAAAATACAAACCACATAAAAGAAATACTAAACGGAATACAATAGTTTTACGCTTTCGCGAAAGCGGAATCACAAGCCCAAAGCGGCACAAATTAAATGAATATGGAAAATAAAAAAGAACTTAGAAATTGGTTAGACGCTTTTGGCCTTGATCACCCACTCGTGATAGCAGGACCTTGTAGCGCAGAGACAGAAGCACAGGTGCTTAAAATTGCACACCAGCTTAAAGACACAGATGCAACGGTACTTCGTGCCGGTATCTGGAAGCCTAGAACCCGCCCAGGAAACTTTGAAGGGGTAGGTGCATTAGGTCTTAAGTGGCTTCAAAAAGCAAAAGAAGAAACAGGTATGCTTACCACTACAGAGGTGGCAAATGCACATCACGTAGATCTAGCACTAGAGGCAGACATCGATATTTTATGGATAGGAGCACGTACAACAGTATCTCCGTTTATCGTGCAAGATATTGCAGAGGCGCTTAAGGGAACAGATAAAACCGTTCTTATCAAGAACCCTGTAAATCCAGACCTTGCATTATGGCTAGGAGCTGTAGAGCGTTTTTACACGCAAGACATTAAAAACCTTGGAGTGATACACAGAGGATTCTCAACGTACGAGAAGACACGCTACAGAAATAATCCAGAGTGGCAAATCGCTGTAGATTTACAGAATAAATTTCCAGATTTACCATTAATTCTTGATCCTTCACACATTGCAGGGCGTCGTGATATTATACACGATTTATGTCAGACAGGTCTTGATCTTAACTATGATGGTCTTATGGTTGAGACACACTATGATCCAGATAACGCTTGGAGTGATGCTGCACAGCAAATTACGCCAGCTACGCTTGTACAGATGATGAAGGATTTAAAAATTCGTAAAGAAGTAGGTACAGAGGTAGAGTATAATAATAAACTTAATACACTACGTACGCAGATAGACGTTATAGATCACCAGCTTATTGAAAACCTTGGGAAGCGTATGAAAATCTCTGATAATATAGGGGAGCTCAAGGCAGAAAATAATGTCTCAATACTACAAACAAAGCGTTGGAACGAGATCCTTGGTAAGATGATTCTAGAAGGAGAGCAGCACAACCTAAGTGAGGAATTTATCTTACGTGTGTTTAAAGCGGTGCACCAAGAGTCTATAAACCACCAGAAAAAAGTGGCACAGATGCAGGGAGCTTAAGCTTCTATTAAGCAAAAAAGACCAGCCTCACGGCTGGTCTTTTTTATTTTATAAACGCTAAACGATTAATCATTTTTAGTGTATGCTAGTCTACGAGAGGCTTTGCGCATAAGTACATTTACTAGGTCTTCTGGTGAGCTGCCTAGTCCACCCCTTACTTTTTTGTTGTAGTTCCATAAAAGGGTACCATCTGCTCCGTTGTTTACACTCATATTTACAATGGCAGTATTTGTAGAGCCCCAGAAGCCTACGAGTAAACCTAGCGCGATACTTGCTCCTTCACTCATAGGTTTGTTAGTTTCATAATCTCCAGATATTACGGCATCTACTTCTAAAATTTTTGCAAGATCATCTGTAGTGTATTCATAAAGATTACTGTAATCAATGCCTTGCTTTTTGAGTAGTGCATTTGTTCTTGACGGTTGTTGAATTTCTAGGGTAGTCAATTTGCCTCTTTTTTTTCTCTTAAGAAACCAAGAAAACATCCCTGTTTGTAAACTCTCACCTTCTGCTTTTTCAAGACGTTCTAACTGCTCGTCTGTCATATCTTTCATTTGCTTAGGTCTTAGTTTTACCTGAGTTTTAAAAGGCACAATTGCAATAATCTTGTGATCTTTTGCAATAACGTCAAATTCAGGATTTTCGTAAAGGCTAGTTTGTGCAAATACAGTTGGAGTAATAGCAATTATTGCTAGAAGGAGAAAAATAATTTTTTTCATTTAATATAAATTTGATTGATTAAGGCTCTAAAATAACATAATTAACTAGATAATTCCTACATCGCTTAATTATTTACGGACTTTACCACATTTGTTTATGGAGTATTAAAAAAGAGGTTATTTTTACACCTCACAATACACTATGACAGGAACAGTTTATAAATCTACAGGGAGTTGGTATACCGTAAAGGCAGAAGACGGGAGGTGGTTTGAATGTAGAATAAAAGGGAAGTTCCGTATTAAAGGAATCAAGAGTACAAACCCTGTTGCGGTGGGTGACGTGGTAGATTTTGATCTAGATACAAAAAGTGATGTAGAGACTGGTGTGATTACAAACATACACCCGCGCGAGAATTATATTGTACGTAAGTCTGTAAATCTTTCTAAGCAAACACACATCATAGCAAGTAATGTAGATACCGTTTTCTTACTGGTAACCCTTAACAATCCACCCACGTTTACAGCATTTATAGATCGTTTTCTGGTTACTGCAGAGGCATATCACATAAAAGCAGTATTGCTTTTTAATAAAATAGATACTTATAACGAAGAAGAAATACTGGAGATACGATACCTAGCAGCTATCTATCGTGAGATAGGGTATGAGTGTGTAGGTATATCTGCTATTACCGGTAAAAATGTAGATACTGTGAAGGAAATGATGGAAGGTAAGACCTGTATGTTTACCGGACACTCTGGTGTAGGTAAGTCTACACTGGTAAATGCGATAGAGCCTACATTAGACCTAAAGACAAAACAAATAAGTGTACAGCACAGCCAAGGGCAACACACCACCACCTTTGCAGAGATGTTTGACCTAGGTTTTGATGCACGCATTATTGATACACCAGGTATAAAAGGCTTTGGTATTGTAGATATGGAACGCGAAGAAATAGGAGATTACTTTCCTGAATTTTTTGCTCTTAAGAGTGAGTGTAAATTTAATAATTGCTTACACCTAGAAGAGCCAAAATGTGCTGTAAAAGCTGCGCTGGAAAATGATGAAATCCCCTGGTCTCGCTATAAGAGTTATACCCAAATGCTTGCGGGTGATGATGACCAGCATTACAGAAAAGATATTTATCCAGAAGAATAATGAAAGCAGTTATACAGCGAGTTACACAGGCTTCGGTTACTATAAATGGTGTTGTAAAGTCAGAAATAAAAAGTGGCCTTCTCGTGCTATTAGGTGTTACTCACGATGATACGCAAGAGGACATAGAGTGGCTTTGTAATAAAGTTATAGGCTTACGTATTTTTGGTGATGAGCAAGGCGCAATGAACCTTTCGGTAGGAGATATAGATGGTGATGTTTTAGTGATAAGTCAGTTCACATTATTTGCCAGCACAAAAAAAGGAAATCGTCCTTCTTTCTTACAAGCAGCACGCCCAGAACACGCAGTACCTATGTATGAGGAGTTTGTGAGTACGCTTTCGCGAAAGCGTAATAAACCCACTTATACCGGAGAGTTTGGTGCAGATATGAAAGTGCAACTGCTCAATGACGGGCCGGTTACGATTACAATAGATACAAAAAATAGGGTGTAGCGACTTGCTTGATCCGTGTCTTTTCCATATTTTGCTGACACATCAATCAAATCAAAATGCGCATACCTACTTTCCTCCTATGTATGTGGGCATTATTTGCCTACTCTCAAGATAATTTATATACTTCAAAAAATATTCCTGAAGACCTTTTGAAATCTGCAAACAGTGTCTTGCGATTTGAAAAGCATACCATAGATATACCTAATTCTTCTACTATAAAAACAGCTCACAAACGTGTGGTGACAGTTTTAAATAAACGTGGTAATAGAGATGTGGAGGCATATATGTATTATGATGACGTTACTCGTATAAAAACTGCTTCTGTTGTGATTTACGATGATAGTGGCAACGAGGTTAAAAAGTATAAACAGCGTGATTTTAAAGATGTAAGCGCTGCAGACGGTATAAGCCTATATATAGATACACGCTTATTATATCTCGATTTTACGCCTACTAGCTATCCTTATACAGTAGTGGTAGAAAGCGAGATTACCTCAAAAAACACAGCTTCTATACCATCTTTTTATGCAAACGAGGGTTATTACTCAAGCACAGAAGAAAAGATTTTTGAGATAAACTATGCAGATGAGGTTAATTTAAAACATAAAATGTATGGTGATTATAAAGGTATAGAAGTAGAAGAATCTCAAAATACTCTACGGCTCGTCGTTAACAATTCTCCAGCACTCGTTCCAGAAGATTATAGCCCTGGCTTTAGAAATATAGTGGGTAGGGTGGCTATTGCTCTTAATGATTTTCACTTAGAGGGGCTAGATGGAGACGCTCGTGACTGGGCAACTTTTGGACAGTGGATGAATGAGAATTTGCTTCAAGGTGCGCAAGATCTTCCAGAAGAAACAATTACACAGGCAAAGGAACTTGTAAAAGGCATTAAAGATCCTATAGAAAAGGCCAAGATTATATATGATTTTGTGCAAAATAAAACACGATACATAAGTGTGCAAGTAGGTATAGGTGGCTGGAAACCTATGCTAGCATCACAAGTAGATGAGCTGGGTTATGGCGATTGTAAAGCGCTTACAAATTACACCAAATCTTTATTGGAAGCGGTTGGGGTACCATCCTATTATACTATTCTTTATGGGAGCCGTGACAAGCGTGATATAGAAGATGACTTTACGGCCATACAAGGTAACCACGCAATTTTATCTGTACCCACTGATGATGATTATGTGTGGTTAGAATGTACAGATCAAGAGGTTCCATTTGGTTTTATAGCTGGTTTTACAGATGATCGAGATGTACTTGTCGTAAAACCAGATGGAGGCGAAATTGTCCATACTAAAAAGTATACGGCCCAAGATAACTACCAGATAATGAATGGTTCTTTTACCGTAGGTGCTAGCGGTAATGTTAAAGGGGAAGTAAGTATCAAATCTGGAGGTTTACAATATGCAGGTAAATACAGGCTCGTCGCAGAAAACCAAGACGATAAAAAGAAGTATTACTATAAGTTTTGGAATTATTTAAATAATGTATCCTTAACAAACATTGACCTCCTTAATAATCGTGATGAAGCTATAACTACAGAAAACATAGAACTTGAAGTAGAGAATTATGCTTCATTTGCTGGTGATGAAATGCTTGTTCCTCTCAATTTATTTAATAGATATACAGCGCTTCCAGATCGTGTTAAAAATAGAATGTTTGAAGTAGAAATATCAAGAGGATTTAATGATGAAGAAACTATCGAGATTAATCTTCCCGATGATTTTATGATTGTAAGTATTCCCGAGGGAACGCAAGTTAATTCTCCCTTTGGTACATATACCTACAGTATAACTCAAGCTGAGAACTCAAAGATTATCTATAAGAGATCTTTTTTATTTAAAGAAGGCACTTACAGTAAAGAAAACTATACAAAACTTAGAAGCTTTATAAGAAGTGTAATAAGAAATGATCAACAAAAAATCGTCATCAAAAAACAATAATCCATATGAAAAAATCACTACTCATCACTATTTTAATGTTTCTTGTTATAGGTGCTACTGCTCAAAATTATGACTTTGGGAAAGTATCTAAAGAAGAGATTTTACAAAATGAACACCCCAATTACCCAGATGCAAGTGCAAGTATTTTATATAGAAATACTGATACAAAATTTGGCTATAGTCAAGACGAAGGTTTTTATATCAAAACAGAGGTGCAAGAGCGTATAAAGATTTACAATCAAGATGGATATGATGAGGCTACAATAATGCTGAGCCAGTATATAGGAGAAAGAGAAGAAGAGCAAGTTACAGGTATAAAAGCATATACTTATAATATAGAAGGTGATAAGATAGTTGAAAGTAAATTACAGTCGCGTGATATTTTTAAAGAAGAAAAATCGAAATATAGGAAGGTCACTAAGTTTACAATGCCAGATATAAGTGACGGTTCTGTAATTGAATATAAGTATACTTTTAAATCACCTTTTTACTCAAATATAGACGAGTTTAGATTTCAAGAAGAAATACCTGTAGATCGAGTAGATATGAGATTTTTTGCACCGGAATACCTAATCTATCGTACACACGGTAAAGGTGTAATACCCCTCAATCTAACTACAGATAAAAGGAATCGCACCTTGAGATATAGGTACACAAGCACAAAACTTGCTGAAGTTGCAACATCTAGATCTTCTAATGAGGAGGTAGAGTTTATTGAGAATGGATATCTAGTAAACTTAACTAATGTGCCTCCTATTAAAAATGAACCATATTCTGGAAATCTCAATAATTATATGTCTGCATTAAAGTTTGAACTGGCAATGACAAAATTTCCTAATAGCGAGATAAGATCATACGCGACCTCTTGGGAAGATGTAGCTAGCAAAATTTACCAGTCTACAGCATTTGGAAAAGAATTAGATCGCCAGAGTTACTATAAAAAAGATATTGATAAACTTATTGGTAGTGCCTCGAGTCAAACGGAGAAGATGTTGCTTATTTATGATTATGTAAAGAGCAAAATGACTTGGAATGATTACTATGGCGTTTATGTAGATGCGGGGGTAAAAAAGGCTTACAAAGATGGTGTAGGAAACGTGGCCGACATTAACCTAATGCTCTCTTCTATGCTTAGATATGCGGGTGTGAGATGCAGCCCTGTTTTATTGAGTACAAAAAATAATGGTATTCCTGTTTTTCCAACACGTACTGGTTTTAACTATGTAGTGGCAGGAGCTATAGTAAACGATAATTTGTATTTGCTAGACGGTGCAGATAAAGGCGGAATTCCAAATATTTTAAAACCAGAACTTTTAAACTGGATGGGTAGAATGGTAAAGGCAGATGGATCTTCAAGGTTAATAGATTTATTTCCGTCTAGACCCGCTACGCATATAGGAATGCTTACTCTAGAAGTTACAGATGATATGATAATTTCTGGGAATGCCAAAAACAGATTTTCTGGTCACTATGCAAGATCAGAGCGTAATAAGTTTGCTGCACTTACTAGTGACGAGCAGTTAGAAAAATTAGATAGTTACTACGAGGGTATAGATGCAGTAGATATTTCTTTTAAAGATTTAAAAGTTCCTTCAAAACCACTTACCCTTGAGTATAATTTTGAGGCAGAAGAAATGATAGATGAAGCAGGAGATAAGCTTTATATAAATCCGCTAGCTCATTTAGGAACAACAAAAAATTACTTGACGGCAGAGCAGCGTAGCCATCCTGTAGATTATGTCTATCCTTGGTCAGATAAGTACACGGTTTCTATTAAAATTCCTGAAGGGTATGAGGTAGCGTCTGTGCCTGATGATCTGGCAATAAATCTTGTAGATAATATGGGTTCTTATCGTTTTGGTGTAACAGTATCCGGAGGTAAAGTAAATGTAGGGCTGCAGAATACGATGAGTACGGCTCTTGTTAACTCTAACTACTATAAAGACTTGCAAGCCTATTTAAAAATGATAGTTGCAAAGGAGAGTGAAAAAATTGTGTTTAAGAAGATATAATATGAAATACATTTTAACTGTAGTAGTGCTCATATGTTTTTTTCATACTAATGCACAAGAATTTAAGTCTGGTAAGATAGATCAAGATTGGTTTGAAAAAACTCTCACAGAAGAGCAACTTGAAGCACCAGCGGTCTTTCTTGAAAAATATAGAGATACAAATTTTGAATACAGAGATAACCTAGATGGATGGACGCTTTTTACAACAATTCATAATGTAATAAAGATAAATAATACCGAAGGTTTGGAATATGGCACCCATAAAATTGTATTACAACATCAGGGAAGGCAAGAAGAAAAAATAGATAGAATTGAGGCCTATTCCTATTCAAAATCGAGCGCTGGAGTAGAGCGTACTAAAATGTCTCGTAGCGAGGTTATAGACAATAAGCTCAATAAATGGTTAGACGAAAAAGTAATAGTAATTCCTAATGTAAAGGTTGGCGATATCATTGAGTACTCATATCGTGTAGAATCTACCTATTGGCATATTAAAGATTTAAATGTTCAAGAAGATATCCCTGTGTTACACGCTTATGCGAAAATTGCTATTCCACAATTCTTTGATTATAATGTTTATGTAAAAGGAGATATTGAGATTGTTCCAAAATTATCAGTGGGCGGAAGAACAGAAAACTTCTCTACAGAAGATAAAAACCCTTTTGGAGGAAGAACTCAGCGTACAGATTTTGCAAACATAAGATTTAAAGAAAATATTAGTGAGTTTGAATTTTCAAATGTCTCTCCTATCGAAGAAGAAGAGTTTACAAATAACGTTGAAAACTTTAGAAGTGCCGTACTATGGGAACTAGGAGCAGTAGAAATGAGTAAGGGTAATAAGGTTAATAGAGCCAAAACTTGGGATCAAGTTGCAGACTATTACTATGAGCAGTTGGAACTAAGCGATAATATTGAAAGCACTAACTTTTTAGATGAAAGTGCTCAAGCTCTTAAATCTAAGCACAGTAATCAAGTGGAGCTTATAGAAGCTGCTTATAGATTTATACAAAACAAAATGACTTGGGATGAGAAAGAGTATAATTATGATACTCCCAACTTGAGAAAAGCTTTTAAGGACGGTAGCGGTTCATCTTATGAAATAAATGTGCTTCTTGTTGCTTTACTCAAGAAAGTAGGACTTAATAGTTCTCCAGTTATGGCAAGTACAAAAAGTAATGGAGTGCCTCTCTATCCTACTGTAAACGGGTTTAATTACGTACTCGCAGCAGTTGTAAAAGATAATGAGTGGTTAGTTATGGATGCCACAGAAAAAAATGCTATACCAGGTCTCTTGCCAGAAAGAATTATGAACTGGGAAGGGCGGCTTGTAAAACAAAACGGAACATCTAAAGGAGTTCCACTATTTGCTAAGAAGTTTTCTTCTCAAAAAACGATGATGATCGCTTCTGTAAATACAGAGGGTATAGCAACCGGTAAATTGAGAGCTAGTTATTCTAACAATATGGCACTAAAATTTATGAACGCCTACAAACCCGCAGCAACGAGTACTAGAGAAAAAATGCTTGCAAAAGCGTTTGATAACGAGCAAATAGAAAATCTACAATTCAAGTTTGAACCCTTAACTAAGTCCAGCACAGTATCTTTTGCGTTTGAAGATGACACAAGTGAGATTATAGGAGATAAGCTATACATCTTACCACAACTCTTTTTAAGCACCAACAAAAACCCATTTACTCAAGAGAAGCGATCTTATGCTATCGACTTTAGTTACCCAAAACAAACAGAAAATGTAGTAACCATTAATGTACCAGAGGGTTATAGTATAGCATCTTTGCCAGAAGCTATAGAAATTAATTTACCTAGTAATATGGGAGTTTATAGATTTAAATGTAGTAGTGCAACGGGTACAAGTGTTCAGGTAGTAAGATCTTTATCTATTAATACGACTCTAATTGATGCAGAGATGTATAATGAAATAAAGAAATTCTTTGCCCAAATTGTAAGTAAAGAAAAAGAAACTATAGTCTTAACAAAAGGATAGATACCATATAGAAGTTTTTGGTTCTTTCGTGCGATGTGATAGGATTTGAAAAACGACAAGCCTAAGAAAGGTAGACTAACCTCAAAATCTTATGTACATTATAATGATTAACCAATTGTCAAATCATATTTTATTTACTGCTAGAGTCTTAATTATTTTATGTTTCTCCTTCCAGACTTATGGACAAATAGATCTTTTTGAAGAGGTCACAGAAGAGATGTTAAGCTTCACTAAAGATGAGTTATTTCCAGATGCTGTAGCAATTATTTTAGAGAGAAATGTAGAGGTTGAGGTAGGTGGTTATGTAATAGTAAAAGAACGAGTTAAGATTTTTAATAAAGAGGGCTATGATTATGCGACGGTAGATTTTCCTCACCAAAATATTGAAAAAATATCTGGACAAACTTACAATCTCGTAGATGGGAAGATTGCCATAACTCAACTCAATAAAAGAATTTCCTTAGCAGGAAATGATAAGGGTGAAAAAATCAAAAAGTTAGAGTCATTTACAATGCCTCAAATACGAGAAGGCTCCATTTTTGAATATGTTTATAAAGCCACAAGAGGAACTTTTAATGATATACCCTTACAGTTTTCTATTCCCGTAAAGAAAATAAATATATCTATCCGTAATGCGTCAAGATATCATTATGATATACTTCAGAATCCTAGAGCTTTATTAGATCTTACTATCACAAAGAGTAATGAAACCACGTATCTGTCTAAAACAAATATCGCTCCTTTAAAAAATGAGAAATATGTTTTTGACATCAATCAGTATAGATCTAAGTTAGAAATAAGTACTACTGGTGCTGTAAATAACAAGAAGTATAATACGTTTGATAAATATGTTGAGAGTCTCGTAAGCCGAACAAGTTTCATAAATGGGTACAAGCCTGTAAAAACTTATAAGGATGACGTGGCTCAAGTCATTAAAGGTGTGATAGATAAAGAGAAACAGGTAGAATTATTATATAATTTTATTAAATCCCATAAAAAATGGAACGGCTATTACGGTATCTGGCCTGATAATGAATCTTCTAGATTTGCTTACAAAAATCCAGAAGGTGATGGGGCAGATATCAATATGCTTTTGATTTCTGTCTTAAAAAGTATAGGTTTTACTGCTGCTCCAGTCCTAGTGTCTTCTAAGCGTAATGGTTTGCCTATAACTCCAAGTTCAGATGTTTTTAATTACGTGCTTGCAGGTGTGTATCTTGATGGTAATCTTAAATTGCTAGACGCTGCAAGTAATAAAGCAAATTATAATATGCTCCCTAAACCAATGGTAAATTGGCGCGGTATCCTTATTAAAGACGATAAAAGTTATGAATGGGTAGATCTTAAATTTCAAAGCGTTTCAAAATCAAGTACACTGGTTACGGCACAAATTGACGAAAACTTGGTTCTTACAGGTAATGTAAAGTATAGACTTAATGGTCATTATGCGTCAGATAGTCAAGAGACCCTAAAAGATGTCTCAACCGAAAAGTTTTTAAAGTTTACAAATATTGATGATGGTAATTACGAGATAGAAAATCTAACAAGGAAAAGTGTTGATACCATTGCTCATCAAAGTGTTTGGGGCTATGAGTTTACAAACGAGTTTGATATTGAGGAAGTAGGAGATAAAATTTATCTTTCACCTTTACTTATGTACGGTAAGCAAACTAATCCATTTAAAAATGAAGAACGCTTATATCCTATTGATTTTGGTTATCCTAAAGTAAGTTCTCATATGATTAACATTAGTATTCCAGATGGTTATAAAGTGCAAACTATTCCAGAGATGATGAGAATTGCAATGCCAGAAAATATAGGAAGCTACTTATATAGCATAAGCGTAGTAGATAATGTCATTCAAGTGGTTTCTAGGTTTACAATTAAAGAAAGTGTTGTTCCTATCGATTTTTATGGCGAATTACGTAAATTTTTCAGCCTAAGAGCAGAAAAGGAAAAAGAAACCATAGTTTTGGTAAAAAAATAAATTATGAATATCTCAAACGCTCAGCAGGCTGTAGACGACTGGATAAAGACTCACGGTGTGCGATACTTTAATGAACTCACTAATATGGCTCAACTCACAGAAGAAGTAGGAGAGGTAGCCAGAATTATTGCCCGCCGCTATGGAGAGCAAAGTGAGAAAGAAAGTGATAAAGGTAAAGACCTAGGAGAGGAGCTTGCAGATGTAATGTTTGTGGTGCTATGTCTAGCAAACCAGACAGGTGTAGATTTACAAGAAGCATTTGATAAAAAGCTGGACATAAAAACAAAACGTGATCACGACCGTCATCACAACAATGAAAAATTAAAGTAAGCTATGCTTTTAAAAGTTCACCATACAGCGGCACATTGCGGCGGCGATATACAGATCACAGGTTCTAAAAGTGAGACTAACCGACTACTTATCTTACAAGCACTCTTTGATGGTATTACATTAAAAAATGTATCAAATAGCGATGATGCTCAAGTAATGCAAAAGGCACTATCATCTAGTGATGAGGAGGTAGACATACATCACGCAGGTACTGCTATGCGTTTTCTTACGGCCTATTTTTCTATTCAAGAAGGTAGAGATACACTTCTTACCGGAAGTGCTCGTATGCAAGAGCGCCCTATGGCAATACTGGTAGAAGCGCTTCAAGAGCTGGGAGCTCATATCACATTTACCCATAATGAAGGGTACCCACCATTACAGATAAAGGGACAAGCATTACATCGTGATGAGGTAACGCTCAAGGCAAATGTGAGCAGCCAGTATATCTCTGCACTAATGATGATGGGAGCAAAGCTAGATAACGGCCTTACCATACATCTTGATGGCAAGATTACCTCGGTTCCTTACATAAATATGACGCTTGCGTTATTACATCAGCTTGATATAAAGGCTACCTTTGAGGGACAAAAAATAGTGATAAAACCGGGTAGAACTTCAGCAGTAGCTAGAGAGATAACCGTAGAGTCAGACTGGAGTAGTGCTTCGTATTTTTATAGTATTGTTGCGCTTTCGCGAAAGCGTAATTTTAACACCTCACCCACCATTACCATTGCGAGCTATAAGGAAAGTAGCTTGCAGGGAGATGCCGCTCTTAAAGAAATATATGAGCAACTGGGCGTGGTTTCAAGTTTTACAGGAGATAAGCTCACGCTATCACTTACACCTGATTTTGAGTTGCCAGAAACAATTACCCTCGATCTTGCAAACTCACCAGACATTGCACAAACGATAGCAGTAAGCTGTTTAGGTCTTGGTGTAGGGTGTCATCTCACAGGCTTACATACACTTAAAATAAAAGAGACAGATAGACTTGAGGCCTTGCGTGAGGAGATTACAAAGCTAGGAGGTAGCATTATGGTTACAGACCAAGATCTTACGTTATTACCCCAAAAAGCAGCTATAAATGAAAACATCACTATAGCTACCTATCACGATCACCGTATGGCAATGGCCTTTGCTCCACTAGCATTACAAGTGCCGTTACTTATAGAAGACGCTGGTGTTGTGTCAAAATCATATCCAGATTTTTGGACAGATCTAGAAGTTTTAGGCTTTGGTCAAGAGATAATTGGCTAAAGACTTGACAACCCCTATCTCGAGATTGTATATTTGCCGTCTTGCGAGGTAGCGCAATATGTGCGGCAACTCGCCTACAAAACAAAAACCAGAACCCTTTATGAAGTTATCACACTTTGACTTTAATTTACCAGCAGAATTACTAGCAGAGCACCCTGCCGAAAACAGGGACGAGTCTAGATTAATGGTCCTTAACCGTAAGGAACAAACCATCGAGCATAAAATGTTTAAAGATCTTATAGATTATTTTGAGCCAGAAGATGTAATGGTACTTAATAATACAAAGGTTTTTCCAGCACGTTTATACGGTAATAAAGAGAAGACAGGAGCCCGTATCGAGGTATTCTTACTTAGAGAATTAAACTCTGAGACACGCCTGTGGGACGTACTTGTAGATCCAGCACGTAAAATACGTATAGGTAATAAATTATACTTTGGAGATGATGAGAGTCTCGTTGCAGAGGTGATAGATAACACAACATCACGTGGTCGTACACTACGTTTCTTATATGATGGGTCTTATGAAGAGTTTAGAAAAAAACTTACTTCACTAGGAGAAACACCATTACCAAAATATATAAACCGTGAGGTAGAGCCAGAAGATGAGGAGCGCTACCAGACTATCTATGCAAAAGAAGAAGGAGCTGTAGCAGCACCTACCGCAGGACTACACTTCTCAAAACACTTATTAAAGCGTTTAGAAATTAAAGGTATCGACTTTGCTGAGGTTACATTACACGTAGGTCTTGGTACATTTAGTGCGGTAGAGGTAGAAGACCTTTCAAAGCACAAAATGGATAGTGAGGAAGCATACATACGTAAGCCAGCCACAGAGATTATAAATAAAGCTATTTCAGAAAAGCGTCGTGTGTGTGCCGTAGGTACTACCGCAATGCGTGTGATGGAAAGTGCAGTATCTAGTAGCGGTACACTTAACGAGTTTAGTGGTTGGACTAATAAATTTATATTCCCACCGTATGACTTTAGTATTGCAAACTGTATGATTACAAACTTTCACACACCTAAGTCTACATTGCTTATGATGGTGTCTGCCTTTGCAGGTCACGATTTTATGAAGCGTGCTTATGATGAGGCTGTAAAAGAAAAATACAAATTCTACTCTTATGGAGATGCAATGTTAATTATCTAACTCATTGCCATAATGTATAAAAGCCCAGACTGTAAAGTTTGGGCTTTTTTTGTTTGAAGCACTATCGTAAGGTGTGATTTTAAAAGTAGTATCCCGCTTTACATTGCAATTCCTCGTGCCGGCTACGCCAGGCAACTGCGGGATTTTCATTACAATCGGGGCTAGTGGGTATCGTAGATTTGTGTCTTCTAGTGTAATTAATAAGTATCATTAAGCTGTTCTACAATAGCGGCTATTTTTTTATTCTTTAAAGTTCGGTTTAAGACCTTTGGTGGAGCTTGTCTCACTTCACAATCTGTGATGGCACAACGCTCACAAGTAACACCTACGTTACGAGTAGGTATATTTGGGTCTTTGAGAAATTTTACTTTGCGCTCAAGTTGTTTATTAATAAGTAGCCCTATACTTATGCTTCTAAACTTATTCTCTTTAAAAGGGTCTTTTGTTGCAGTAGAGAGTACCAGATACTGCACACCCTCATTCTCATAATTAGATATTTGTAAGTCAAACTTACTATTCTCACTACTCTTAGATAAATCTTTGAGCACCTGTAAGGACACCCATCTCCTGCAGTAGTGCTCATCACTCTCATTTGCTCGCGGCGCGTGCTGGTGCGCTAGGTGCAACTCCTTTGTAAGGTGAAATTTTGTGTCGTTAAGCTTGTGTGTAAACCGTAAGAAAAACAAGTTTTTGATATTAAACTCCTTAGGTAGAATATTAGTAAGTCTTTGGTAAAACGACTCCGGTGATGCATTAAACTCATTTGTGATATGCTCAAAAGAACCCTTGTTAAAAGTAGGTTGTTTAAAAATATCTTTGATTCTTGTCGTAAGATTTTTACTAGGGATGATTAATGCACCTGCAAAGTAAGAGGCGTAAAAATTATTAAGTACCTGGTCAAAAGTCTCAAAAAGTATCCACGGGAAGGTGTACAATCTTTCTTTTATCTCTAGATAATTGTAGGCTATCTCTTTTGCGTAGATGAAGGTGCGCTGTGACTCGTCTATATCATTTGCGACTAGTAGTGTGCGTGATTTAGGTATAAAAACAGATCGTAAGTTATCTAAATCTTTGTGTTTATCGAGTTCATTATTTTTTATCGAGTAGTTGTATTCTTCTATGAGGATTTCCTCTAGCTCGTTTGATGAGATACTTTGCCCTATGTTTATTTGATACGATTTTACAAAGTCAAGTACCTTTTGCTCTAAGTTCTCAAAGTAGTTATTATTTGCTTCTTGATATGAGCGCACAGAGGCAAGAAAAAAGCTTTCTCTCCCAAAGTTGTAGTGCTGTGCAATTTCTATAATGGTACTAATAAAGGCATTTACTTTTGCTGGCGCATTAGATACAATATCTATGAGATCACTTTCTTTTATACCAAAAAGCTCTAGAGGAATCTCTTTAAGAATCTTTGATTTTAATATTTCACCTATAGGAGCAAGATTTTTATCCAGTTTTAAAGACACCATTTGATCATACGGAATGTCTAATTTTTCCGAGAGTGTAAATATTTTATCAGGTTTTGGATATTTTTTTCCGTGTTCAATTTCATTTAAATAGGACTTTGATAGTCCGGTTAATTTTGATAATCCAAAAAGAGATAAATTCTTGTCAGTCCTTATCTGTCGAAGCTTAAGCCCGAAAATTAGTTTGATATCTTCTTCATCCATATAAACAAATATAAGGCTTTTTGCGAATACGTAATTTTAGTGAAATTTTATTTTTAGCGAACGTTCGCTTTTTTTATCAAAGTATTTTTTTTAACATTGTGGTGTAGAATTTAAAACAGCAATAGATGGCACCAGAAATAAACCAGTATGTAATAAGTTTTAACCGTAATGTTAAAAGCTATTACTCAGAGATATTAACAGACGAGGCTTTAGATTTTATCAAAGCCCTTCACGAACGGTTTAATTCTAGACGATTAGAATTACTACAAGCAAGAGAGCAACAACAGCTATTGTTTAATCAAGGGGAGAAACCTTCTTTCCCAAAAGAGACAAAAGATATTAGAGAGGGTGAGTGGGTTGCAGGAGCGATTCCTCACGACTTGCAAGATAGAAGGGTTGAAATTACAGGGCCTACAGATCGTAAAATGGTTATAAATGCGCTCAACTCTGGAGCAAGAACTTTTATGGCAGACCTAGAAGATAGTACCGCACCTAGCTGGCAGAATGTGATGGAAGGCCAGATTAACCTTCGTGACGCTGTAAATAAAACGATAACATATCATCACCCTACTAAGGATAAAAAATATACACTTAACGATGAGGTTGCCACCTTACTAGTAAGACCTAGAGGATGGCATCTCAATGAGAAGCATTTACTTATAGATAATGTTGAGGTCTCAGGCTCACTGGTAGATTTTGGATTATACTTTTTTACAAACGTTGCTCAACTTTTAAAAAATAACACAGCGCCTTATTTCTATTTAGCAAAGCTAGAGCACTATCTAGAGGCAAGACTCTGGAATGATGTATTTGAGTTTGCTCAAGAATACCTGGAGTTACCTATAGGTACAATAAAATGTACAGTACTTATAGAAACCATTACTGCAAGCCACCAACTAGATGAGATTATTTATGAACTTAAAGATCATATAGTAGGTCTTAATTGTGGCCGCTGGGACTATATATTTTCTTACATCAAGAAGTTTAGAAATGATCCAAACTTCTTAGTGCCTAATCGTGACCAGGTAGGGATGACCGCACCATTTATGGATGCCTATTCAAAACTTGTGATACAACGCTGTCATAAACGTAAAATCTTAGCCATAGGTGGTATGGCAGCACAAGTACCTATAAAAAATAACCCTCAGGCAAATAAGGCAGCTTTAGAAAAAGTAAGAAAGGACAAAGAGCGTGAGGTAAAGAATGGACACGATGGTACCTGGGTAGCGCATCCAGCATTGGTAAAAGTTGCAATAGATGAGTTTAACGCACATATGCCCGCACCTAACCAGATGGAGGTCACTAGAGATGATGTAACCGTCACGGCAAATGATCTTATAGCTATACCAGAAGGTACTGTTACAGAGGAGGGGGTTCGTAAAAATATCAACGTAGGTATTCTGTATCTCAATGCTTGGCTCAGTGGTCAGGGAGCAGTGGCACTCTATAACCTTATGGAAGATGCTGCTACAGCAGAAATCTCAAGAACTCAAATCTGGCACTGGCTTAAAAATAAAGCCGTCTTAGAGGATGGAAATGTGCTCACCAAAGATCTGTACACAATGCTTTTTGATGAAGAGGTAGAAAAAATAATAACAGAGGTGGGTGCAGATAAGATAGAGGCAACCCAATTTGAAAATGCTTTTAATCTCTTTAATGATCTCGTCTTATCAGAAGATTTTGAAGAATTTCTAACCACACCAGCATACGCATATTTATAAACACAAACCATATATCATAGCCTTACAGGCACTACAATAAAAAATAATCTCTTAATACTTAATACTATGTCAAATTATAATTCAGCTCTTGAAGTTATTCGTACACTTAAAGCAAAGCACGGAAACTCGTGGAATTCTATAAGCCCAGAAAACTCGGCTCGTATGTCGGTGCAAAATAGATTTAAAACGGGTCTTGATATCGCAAGATACACTGCAGCTATTATGCGTAAGGATATGGAAGATTATGATGCAAACCCTATGAATTATACGCAATCACTGGGTTGCTGGCACGGGTTTGTAGCGCAACAAAAAATGATCGCTGTAAAAAAGCATCACGGCACTACAAATAAAAAATACTTATACCTTTCTGGATGGATGGTTGCCGCTTTACGTTCAGAACTAGGGCCATTGCCAGACCAATCTATGCACGAAAAAACTGCCGTGCCTAAGTTAATAGAAGAGATTTACACTTTTTTACGCCAGGCAGATGCTGTAGAGCTCAACGATCTCTTTCGTCGTCTAGATGCTGGAGAAGATGTGCAAGATCAAATAGATAATTATGAGACGCACGTCGTGCCTATTATTGCAGATATTGATGCAGGTTTTGGTAATGAAGAAGCAACTTACCTTCTTGCCAAAAAAATGATAGAAGCAGGGGCTTGCGCACTTCAAATAGAAAATCAAGTGTCTGACGCTAAGCAATGCGGGCACCAAGATGGGAAAGTAACCGTACCACACGAAGATTTTATTGCAAAAATTAATGCATTACGTTATGCCTTTTTAGAACTAGGAGTAGAGCAAGGTATCATTGTAGCAAGAACAGACTCTGAGGGGGCTGGTCTTACTCAAAAGCTACCGGTAAGTCAAGAGCCAGGAGATCTTGCATCACAATATCTTGCCTTTGTAGAGGCAGAAGAGATAGATATTGCTACTGCAAAAGAAGATGATGTATTATTAAAACGCGATGGTAAAATTGTACGTCCAGTAAGATTACCTAATGGACTGTATAAATTTAAAAACGGAACAAATATAGATCGCGTTGTACTAGACTGTATTACCAGCTTACAAAATGGAGCAGATCTTTTATGGATAGAAACTCCTACGCCTAATGTAAAGCAAATCGCTCATATGGTTAATAGAGTGAGAGCGGTAATGCCTAATGCAAAGCTGGTATATAATAATTCACCGTCATTTAACTGGACACTCAATTTTCGTAATCAAGCTTATGACGAGATGCTAGAAGAAGGTGAGAATATGACAGCTTACGACCGTAATAATCTTATGGATGTAGAGTATGATAATACAGAGTTGTCACACCGTGCAGATGAGAAAATTAAAACCTTCCAGATGGATGGAGCACGAGAGGCAGGTATCTTTCACCACCTTATCACATTACCTACATACCACACTACGGCCTTACATATGAATAATCTTACCGAGGGATATTTTGGTGATCAAGGTATGCTGGCTTATGTAAAAGATGTGCAGAGAGAAGAAATACGTAGAGGTGTTTCTTGTGTAAAACACCAGCGTATGGCAGGATCAGACCTGGGAGATGATCACAAAACTTTTTATGCAGGAGACAGAGCTCTCAAGGCTGGCGGAGCAAATAATACCAGTAATCAGTTTACTGTAAAAGAACCCGTAACAAAGAAAAAAGCTGTGCTCGTTGAGTAAGTAAACCTCAATTTGTTGCAAGAAGGCGATGCTTGCTCACATCGTCTTTTTGAAATAAAAGAAATTTCAGTCCAGATATAGTCTTTGGTAGGAAGTATTGGTTTACACTATCTGGCTGGAATTTCTTATTTATATAATGGCTGTGCGGGGTGTAATTACGCTTTCGCGAAAGCGTATATCTAAAAAGTTGTATCATTATAATGAGCATCTTTATGTGATGATTTACTCACCTCAGTAAAGAGCCTTAATACCTTATTTAAAATTATGAAAAGCAGAAAATTACTTATGATACCTGGTCCAATAGAGTTTGAGCCAGATGTATTGCAAGCAATGGCTGTACCTACCACAAGTCACGTTGCGCCAAATTTTATAGACGTTTTTGGAAACGCTCTGGATATGATGAAGGAGGTTTGGAAATCAACTAGTGGTCAGCCTTTTGTAGTCGCCGGAAGCGGAACGCTAGCTATGGATATGGCGGCGTCTAACCTTATTGAGAAAGGAGATAGTGCGCTTGTCATTTCTACCGGGTATTTTGGTGAACGATTCAAAGATATTCTAGAAACATATGGAGCAGAAACTACGGTTCTTAGTGCGCCTATAGGTGAAGTAGTGCCTTTAGATATTATAGAGGAAACGCTTAAAGGAGGCTCCTATAAATTGCTCACGTTTACTCACGTAGATACATCTACAGGAGTTATGGTAGCGCCAGAGGCTATATGTAAGCTTGCGCAAAAGTATGGAGTACTCACCATACTTGACGGAGTGTGCTCTGTAGCAGGTGAAGAAATTTTACAAGAAAAGTGGGGTGTAGATGTGGTATTAACCGGATCTCAAAAAGCCATAGGCGTACCGCCTGGGCTTGCACTGCTTGTTGCTTCTCAAAAAGCGCTAGACGTCTGGAAAAATAGGAAAACACCCGTAGGTAACTATTATGCCTCTTGGAATAACTGGCTACCTATAATGATTGCTTATCAAGAAGAGAGACCCTCTTATTTTGGCACGCCACCTGTAAATCTTATTTTGGCCTTAGAGAAAAGTCTAAGTATTATTTGTGATGAGGGAATAGGTGCAAGAGTGCAAAGACACAAAAGGCTTGCACGAGCCTTTAGAGCTGCAATAACCTCTCTTAATTTATCTATTTTACCTACAGAAGATGTAATCGCTGCTCATACACTAACAGCGGTCTATTATCCAGAAAATATAGATGGAGCGTTACTGCGAGCACATATGGTGGCAGATGATGTTATCGTAGCAGGAGGATTGCTTTCTGAAATTAAGACAACTTATTTTAGAGTAGGGCATATGGGGTCTGTATCTTCTAATGATTTACTAGCCGTGCTAGGAGCGCTAGAGCGTGCGCTACAATCCCAAAACTATCCTTTTGAAATGGGAGTAAGTCTTAGAACATTTCAAGATAGTCTCATTTGATATTGACTATCATATTTAAAATAATAAAGCCCTCATTATAGAGGGTTTTATTGCTTTATGATGGA
>JAHDEV010000003.1:0-26974 GCA_020628615.1 Dokdonia sp. | reverse complement strand
CATATTTAAAATAATAAAGCCCTCATTATAGAGGGTTTTATTGCTTTATGATGGATGTAGTATTGCGACCTGGTTGTATCTATAAGATCTAGTGCGGGAAACAACAAACAACTCCGTACCTTTGCATCGTGAAAACAGAGAAAAAAGATATACGTAAATTAACCAAAGAAGATCTAAGAGCTTTCTTTGTAGACCAAGGAGATAAAGCCTTTAGGGGTAATCAGGTTTATGAGTGGTTATGGCAAAAGGGCGCTCACGACTTTGTAGATATGACTAATATCTCAAAGGAGACACGCATCTTGCTAGATGAGCATTTTGTGATAAACCATATACGTGTAGACCAGATGCAACGCAGTAGTGATGGTACTATAAAGAACGCTGTAAAGTTGCACGATGGTCTTACGGTTGAGTCTGTTTTAATACCTACTAAGAGTAGGACAACTGCCTGTGTATCTTCACAAGTAGGTTGTAGTCTTAATTGTAAATTTTGTGCGACAGCTAGATTAAAGAGAATGCGTAATCTCAATCCAGATGAGATCGTAGATCAAGTGGTGGTCATAGATAGACAAAGTAAGTTATATCACGATAGACCCCTGTCTAACATTGTTTTTATGGGGATGGGAGAGCCATTAATGAATTATAATAATGTGATTAAGGCTATAGATAAGATTACAGATCCAGAAGGACTAGGTATGTCACCTAAGAGAATTACAGTCTCTACCTCTGGTGTGCCTAAGATTATTAAAAAAATGGCAGATGAAGAGGTGAAGTTTAATCTTGCTGTATCGCTGCACTCTGCACTAGATGATGTACGTACAGAGATTATGCCCTTTAATGAGCAAATGCCACTCGCAGATCTCAAAGAAGCACTTATTTACTGGTATGAAAAAACTGGAAAGCGCATTACCTATGAGTATGTAGTTTGGGATGGCATAAATGATAGACAGATAGATATAGATGCTTTATTAGATTTTTGTAAAGCAGTGCCTAGTAAAGTAAATATCATAGAGTATAACCCTATAGATGATGGGCAGTTTCAACAAGCAAACCCTCAAGCTATAGACCGTTATGTAGATGTGCTTGAAGCAAACGGTGTCACTGTAACAGTGAGAAGATCACGAGGTAAAGATATAGATGCCGCTTGTGGGCAACTGGCAAATAAGCAGTAGTTGATATACATAAAAGAAGACATAAAAAAAGCGACTCTATTGAGTCGCTTTTTTTATATCTAAGTCGTAGGCTTAATTGTTTACAATTTTTATAGAAGTAGATGCAGTAGCACTACTTATTTGAGCAACATATACTCCAGTAGGTAAATCGTTAAGATCTACTGTATCTGTATTTCCACTAAGTGAAGATGTTCTTACATCTTGCCCTAAGAGATTGAAAATTTTTGCATTTACTAATTCTTCTTGCGAACTTATTGTAAGTATTTTAGATGCTACAGAAACATTTAAGCTTTGAGCTAGTAGCTCTTCTGTAGAAAGCGTTGCGTCTACAGTAAGACGATCAATACCTATATAGTTTGAGTTATTTCCTGCAGGTCCACCATCTGTAACCCAGTATCTAAATGCAACCTTAGTGATTACCCCACCGTCTGGAAGACCAGACATTGTAACAACTTGTTGCTCCCAATCTTCTGGGTATCCTCCCACTGCAAGAGATGGATTTATTTCTAGTAATACATCTGTATAAGAACCATTACTTGAAGAAGTTGGTTCAGTTCCGCTTCCATCAGGATCTAAGCGCACTTCTAATCTGTCTGGGAAAGCACTAGCTGCTCCAGTTCTAGTGTAAAAAGTTAATTCATCACCATTACTTAAGTTAAGCTCTGGAGTTATTAAATATACATCGATAACTGATCCAGCCGTAGCGTTAAAATTCATACCTAAATAAGATGTGCTAGCGCCATCAAATGCTTCAAAAACAGCGTCATTACCTTGAAAAATATCTCCAGAAGGGTCGTCACTTACATTTAAAACAGTATAATCGGTTAAGGTCGTAATATCATCAAAACCCTCATCAATCAAGGTGTTTTGAGCATTCATAGTAAAGACTGCTAGAAGAGCAGCAATAAGAGTAATTTGTTTCATATTTTTTTAATTAGGATTATTAATACGAGGCTTAAGTTACAGAAAATATGGGCTCTTAATGAAAATTTAACATTATCTATACAATAAGTTTATAAATACAATCCTATTTGTAAGTAGTATCTTTACTACAATGAAAGTAGTAGCTCAAATTAAAGAACCCATAGCCTATGAAATGGAACTTTTTGAAGAAAAGTTTGCCCTTTCTATGCGCTCCAAAGTGGCGCTTCTTAATCGTATCACTCACTATATAGTAAATCGAAAGGGTAAGCAAATGCGACCTATGTTTGTATTCCTTACTGCAAAGATGATGAATAGCGGTGAGGTAAATGACCGCACATATCGAGGAGCCTCTGTTATAGAATTAATACATACGGCAAGCCTCGTACACGATGATGTAGTAGATGATAGTAATATGCGTCGCGGCTTCTTTTCACTTAATGCTTTATGGAAAAATAAGATTGCCGTATTAGTTGGTGATTTCTTATTTTCAAAAGGATTGCTCCTTTCTATAGATAATGGTGACACAGATTTATTACAAATTATCTCTGTAGCTGTACGGGAAATTTCTGAAGGGGAACTCCTTCAAATTGAGAAAGCAAGGAAACTAGATATTACCGAAGAGTTGTACTATGAGATAATAAGGCAAAAAACCGCTACACTTATTGCCGCTTGCTGTGCAATGGGTGCTCAAGCCGTCCACGCAAAAGGGAAAGAGGTAAAGCGTATGCATAAATTTGGAGAGCTTATAGGGATGGCTTTTCAAATAAAAGATGATCTCTTTGATTACGGTTCTGAAAAAATAGGGAAACCTACAGGTATTGATATCAAAGAACAAAAGATGACCCTACCGCTTATATATGTGCTTAATACAGTTTCAAAGAAAGAGAAGGACTGGCTTATTAATAGTATAAAAAATAAGAATACAGATAAGAAGCGTGTAAAAGAAGTGATTGCCTTTGTAAAAGATAATGGTGGTCTTGATTATGCGATATCAAAAATGAAGGCATTACAGCAAGAGGCGCTTGAGATACTTATGACCTATCCACAATCTGTATATCGTGACTCGCTAGAGCTTATGGTAAATTATGTTATAGATAGAAAGAAGTAATGCTCATAAAAACTCCGTGTTTTGTAAAGCGTACAAACAACAAAAGCGGCTCAGAGAGCCGCTTTTGTTGTGTTTATTAAGAGAGTTAAGCTCTTACTGGTCTATTTAATATAAGATCTAAGTAAAGATTAATTTTGTTTTTAAGCTCTTGTCTAGGGGTTATAAAATCTAAGAAACCGTGTTCTTGTACAAACTCTGCAGTCTGGAAGCCTTCTGGTAATTCTTTACCAGTAGTATCACGTACTACACGTGGTCCAGCAAAGCCTATAAGCGCCCCTGGCTCTGAGATATTAATGTCTCCTAGCATTGCAAAAGAGGCAGTTGTTCCTCCAGTAGTAGGATCTGTACATAGTGATATGTATGGTATACCAGCATCTGCTAGTTGAGCAAGTTTAGAACTTGTTTTTGCTAGTTGCATTAGAGAAAGCGCAGCTTCCATCATACGAGCACCACCAGATTTTGAGATGATCATAAAAGGGATATTATTTTTGAGAGAGTAGTCTGCAGCACGTGCAATCTTTTCTCCTACAACGCTTCCCATAGATCCACCTATGAAGCTAAAATCCATACAAGCTATCACTAGATCTGCACCTTTTGATTTACCTACAGCTGTACGCACGGCATCTTTAAGTCCCGTCTTTTCTTGAGCGGCAACTAGACGATCTGCATAGGTCTTTTTGTCTTCAAATTTGAGAGGATCTTTTGAGGTGAGTTTTGCGTCTAGCTCTTTGTATTTGTTGTCATCAAAGAGAATTTCAAAATACTCATTACTCCCTATGCGCACGTGGTACCCATCTTCTGGTGAGATATAGAAGTTTTTTTCTAGCTCTTCTGTGTCTACTATTTTACCAGTAGGTGATTTATACCAGAGTCCTTTAGGAGTATCCTTTTTATCCTCTGTTGCAGTGTGTATTCCTTTTTCTTTACGTTTGAACCAAGCCATATAAGGTGTTTGAATTTGGTTAAGGGTATTATTAGTTCTTCTTAGCAAAGGTGATATTGTATAGTATCAACCTTTCGCGTAAGCGTTCAAAATTTCAAAATAATAGGCTGTAAAAATACGTAAAAGGGATGATATCAAACAATTTTGACATCATCCCTTTTATATTGTAATAATATGTTGATTATTAGAGTGTATCTACATTATTAAGGTCTTCAAAAGCCTTTTTAAGACGTGCTCCCATCGTTCCTTCTGCCTTGCGTAACCATACGCGTGGGTCATAAAACTTTTTGTTAGGTGAATCATCACCGGTAGGGTTTCCTATTTGAGTTTTAAGATACTCGGCGTTTTCTCCAAAATAATCACGTATACCCTCTGCGGTAGCATACTGTAAGTCTGTATCAATATTCATTTTTACAGTACCATACCCTATAGCCTCACGTATTTCTTCTACAGTAGATCCGCTTCCTCCGTGAAAAACAAAATCTATGTGGTTATGCTCTTTTCCATACTTTTCTGAAATGTACTCTTGTGAGTTTTTAAGAATTTTTGGCGTGAGTTTTACATTACCTGGCTTGTATACTCCGTGTACGTTTCCAAAGGCTGCTGCAATGGTAAACTGATCGCTAACTTTGCTCAATTCTTCATAAGCATAAGCAACTTCTTCTGGTTGTGTATATAGTTTTGAGTCATCTACATCACTGTTATCTACACCATCTTCTTCACCACCTGTGATTCCTAGTTCTATCTCAAGCGTCATATCCATTTTTGCCATACGCTCAAGGTACTTTTTACATATCTCTATATTCTCTTCTATAGGCTCCTCACTTAGGTCTATCATATGAGAGCTAAAGAGAGAGTGACCGTGCTCCTTATAGTAAGCTTCACTAGCATCTAGTAAACCATCTATCCAAGGGAGTAATTTTTTTGCACAGTGGTCTGTGTGTAAAATTACTGTAGCTCCATATGCCTTTGCAAGCTCGTGTACGTGCTTTGCTCCAGCTACTGCACCTAGTACAGCTGCCTGCTGGTTTTCATTGCTTAGTCCTTTACCAGCGTTAAACTGGGCACCACCGTTAGAAAACTGTATGATGACAGGAGCGTTAAGTGAAGCGGCTGTTTCTAGTACAGTGTTTATACTGTTAGACCCTATAACATTTACAGCAGGAAGGGCAAAGCCTTTCTCTTTTGCATAGTTAAAAATTGCTTGTACTTCGTGCCCTGTGGCAACACCTGGTTTTATAGAATGCGACATTTTATGAGTTTAAAATTTTATGTAGTAAAAGTAGTAAATATTACTCGTTTATTATTCTTGTGAGTTGGGTTACTACGATAACGTTTTAGGAGAATTACGCTTTCGCGAAAGCATAATTAGAAGTATTTCAATGATATAAAGTGTGTCTATATCATTTTACATATGCTCATCTATATAAGATTAAAAAGGGTAGTTAATACCCACATTATACACTGCATTTGAAAAGTTGTACTGGGTAAACCATCTATCACCCTCTGCAAGCGCAGGGTTGTAGGTTTTAAAACCTACGTCAAAACGAAGCGCAAAAAAGTCAAAATCCCATCGCAATCCAAAACCTGAACCTAATGCTAGTTCTTGTAAACTCTCGAGTCCCGTAAATCTTGAGGCTTCATCTTCTACATTATCAAACACGTTCCAGATATTACCAGCGTCTGTAAAGAGCGCACCTTCTATAGGGCCTATAAGGTCAAAACGATACTCAAGGTTGAAAGCAAGTTTCATATTTGCCTCATTAAATTCATTAGGACTACCGCTACTTCCGGGGCCTAAGTCATAGGCTCGCCAGGCTCTGTTATCATTAGACCCACCGCCAAAGAAGCTACGTATAAAAGGAATACTCCCAGAGTTACCGTAAGGAATGGCAATTCCACCAAAGGCTCTAGCCGCAATAATATTATTATTACCTAGGTCCCAGTGACGAGAGTAGTCTAGCTCTGTTTTTACATACTGTGAGTATACTACGCCAAAGAGACTTTTATTACCATCCTCATTTTTGCTAGTATTTGCAATATTACCAGCCAGGGCTAGGGCATTACCAGCCAGTTCAATACGTGTTCTAAAACGGCTAAAGGTCTCGTCAAACAGGTTTTCTCTATTGTCATATATATGTGATATGTTAAGAGATACAATAAGGTTATCCTCAGTAAGTCTTTCTTGACGTTCTCCTATGGCTTGTATGTCATCTACATCGCCTTGTGCGATACTACCTGTAGCGCCATTATTTACGTCATTTATAAACTGCTCTGCGCCAAAAGGTATAGAGAGGTTTACCTCACCACTAGCATCTGTGGTAAAGTATGCTGGATTTACATCTGCCTGATTGTTTTGCGCTATGCTGTTTAAATCATCATAACTATTTCTGTAGATATTAAAATAGTTATCTGGGTTGAGGTTGCGCACATATTGTGCATTTACAAGATCTACGCTAAAAGATCTTTTCCACGATGGGCTCCAGTTATAGGTGAGACTACCGCTCACAGTTTGTTTATCTAGACCTATATTTTGTTGTATGCCCACACCTAGATTAAAACGGGTGTTAGGTTGCCACTCTGCAGGTATCCATTTATTAGTATTAAAAGGAAAAAATATACGAGGGAAGGTGAGACGCATATCTGCACCTATTTCAGAGATATTAAAGAAGCTATCGTCTGGATTTGCCGCATCATCAGATGCTCCTACACTTCCACGACCAGAGATTTCAAGTGTTTCTGCTCCTCTAAAGATATTACGAATTAAAAGCGACCCAAAACCAGCAATTCCAAAGTCTTGAATATTTGAGGTAGAGACATCAAAATCTGCCCTAAGCTTATATTTTTCTAGCGGGGTGAGTCGTATGCTCGCTATGAGATCAGACCGTGTACTATCTGCCGGGTCTTCGGTGTATGAGATACTTGGGTATTTAAATGTACCAAGCCTACTCAACCTGCTCAAACTCTGTATGCGATCTACATCGCGGTAGATAGCGCCAGGCTTAAGAGGAATAATGTCTGTAAGTGCTTTAGGTCTATAGTTTATTTTATCATAAGCATAGATATTAAAGCTGTCACTTATAAGAGAGTCGTTAAAAGTTTTATTGCGGTTCTCATAACTATAATCTGTGATGATGTTTACACTAGATACTTTGTGTACTTTAAAGGGAATCTCATACGTAGAGTCATTTACAGTCTCTGTAGGGTTGTCTATAATATATTCAAGATTTGCCTTGTGATTTGTTTTAACTGTGTCACCCACTAGACGTATATAATCCGACTCAAAATGGTAGAGCCCATTATTTCTAAAAAGATCTGTAAGGCGTTGTGTCTCTGCATTAATATTTGCTGTGGCATAGCGCTCTCCTGCTTTTAGAACAGACTTGTCTTTGTGAACATAATAAATAGAATCTGCTACTGGTGAAGCAATAATAGGAGTTATACTGTCTAAAAAGTAAGGCTTCCCTTTGTGCACTTTATAATCTATAGAAGCACGCTGGTTGCTATCTTTCTTTATGTCATAAGCTACGTTAGCATTAAAGTAGCCATTGTTTACATAATACGCAGTAAGTCGTTGTGCAGATTTTTCGGTAATGGCATCTGTTACTATGGCTGGGGCTTCACCAGTCTTTTTAATACCACTATTAAAGTTCTTTTTAAAATTACGCACGGCTTCTACTTGCTTTTCAGAAAGTACGCGCTCCCAGAAGGTATATCTGTTTGCACTTGCAGCACGTTGTGCATCTAGTATAGAGTCTATATTAGGCCTTGCTAGATTATAAATGTATAGTCGTAAGGGCGTGCCTATAAGGGGTAGCCTAGTGTTAGGTTTTTGATAGAGGTAATTGTAAAGACGTGGCTCGCTTACCTTATCTTCACCATCATAAATAGTGTTTTCTGTAAGGAGGTGACCATCTGCGGGAACTCGTTTTGTTGCGTTACAACCTAACAGAAAGAGTGCCACTACCAGAATTAGTGATATTTTTGTACAAGTTGTTTTCAATAGGGCGTTTTCATCATTTTCAAAAGTACATCTTAATCGTGGTAAGCAAAAATACAATCAAACGAATAACGAGTTTAGGACAAAAAAAGTACCGCCAGCGTGAAGGGGTCTTCGTTGCAGAGGGTATTAAGGTTGTAAATGAACTTCTTTTATCATCACTAGAGCTTGTAGAATTACATACGGAAGATGTTTCCGCTTTCGCGAAAGCGTTATCACCCCAAGACGAGTCTAAAGTAAACGAAGCAACTCCCGCCGAGCTTAAGAAACTTACCTTTTTAAAAACTGCACAAAAGGCAGTGGCAACATTTAAAATGCCAGAAGCAATAGCTATAGATAGGTCTGGGCTTACCGTTGTGCTAGATGATGTACGTGACCCTGGTAACCTAGGTACTATTATACGTCTTTGCGATTGGTTTGGGATAAAGCAGCTGGTGTGCTCAAAGGCTACTGTAGATTGTTATAACCCTAAGGTGGTGCAGGCCACAATGGGCTCGCTCACAAGGGTGGAGATTATTTATACAGATATTGATGCATATCTGTCTAATGAAGACCGTCCTGTTTTTGGAACCTTTATGGATGGAGAAAATATTTATGCAGCATCACTTCCGCAAGAGGGCGTGATTGTAATGGGTAACGAGGCAAACGGAATTTCTACGGGTATTGAGCAGCTGGTTACAAAGCGTGTTGCTATACCTAGATTTGGCATCACACAAGCTACCGAAAGTCTTAACGTAGCAACGGCAACGGCAATTTGTTTAAGTGAGTTTAAAAGAGGGTAGTAGCGCGGTCTTACTGAAAGGTGAAATTTAAGAACACACCTCTGGTTTGCATTTTTGTAATATTACCTGTCCAAGGACTGTTAGGTCTATTATCACGTACTAACTCGTCAGACGCGGCAAAGACACCTTTTATACTAGGTATAAATTTAAAGTAGTAGAGGTATAATTCTACACCTATAGCCATCTCATAAAAGAAGGGGTTAGACGTTGTACGGAACTGTCCGGCAAAGTTGTCGTCTGGATTCTCCTCATTACTAGATAAATTCGTTACAGTAGCTACGCCAAACTGTACATAAGGGCGCACATTATTAAGCCTTCTTGTATTAAATTTAAGCGCAAGCGGTAGGTATATATAGGTAGAAGGTACTTCTCTTAGTAAGTCTGCCTCACTATCAAAACGTGGGTCTGGCGCATACATAAGATTACGCTGTGTGTAGATAAGTCCTGGCTCAGTACGTAAACTCACAAACTCAGAGAGTCTTAAGTCACCTATGAGACCTACATTAAAACCTACAGTTTTTTCAACCTGTATGTCTTCTTGCTCATTTTGATAATCAAAATTGTAATCCATTGAGTTTACACCAAAGTAGTATCCCCAAGAAATAGGTTTTTTATCAAAGTTTTGATCATTCTGAACTCTAGGTCTTGATAACCACTGAGCATTAACCGAAGAAAAACTTAAAACAAGTGCTATTACAGCAATGTATGTGCGCATAAAATTATTTTGTAGCCGTGTAAATTGTTGCAACGCCAAAGGTTTGTGGCTTATGTTGCACGTCTTTAAACCCAATTTTACGTAAAATATTGTTGAGTACCTCTCCAAAAGGAAATGCATTTGCGCTTTCGCTCAGGTAGCCGTAAGCATTTTTGTCTTTAGAAAATAGTTTACCTACAGTAGGTAAGATCACTTTAGAGTGAAAGTTGTAGCCTTGTTTAAAAGGTGTTTTTGTAGGGACAGAGGTCTCTAATATCACAAAGATTCCACCTGGTTTTAGTACGCGTAGTATCTCTGCTAGGCCTTTTTCTAGTGTTTCAAAATTACGTACCCCAAAGGCTACAGTAATTGCATCAAAACTATTGTCTTCAAAAGGCATATTCTCACTATCTGCCTGCATCATCTCGATGCGGTCATCAAGTTCTTTGGCAGCAATTTTCTTTCGGCCTACAGATAGCATACCTTCTGAGATGTCAAGTCCTACTAGCTTGCTAGCATTTGTACTTGCCATATTAATAATAAGATCTCCCGTACCTGTTGCAATGTCAAGGATAGAATCTGGATTAGTATTTGCCACAAGTTGTACCACCTTCTTGCGCCACTTTACGTCTATCCCAAAAGAGATCACACGGTTAAGACCGTCATACTCGCCAGAAATGTTATCAAACATTTGCTCTACTTGCTCTTTTTTAGACTGGTCTGAAGACTTATATGGGGTTACCTTTTTGGCCATTTCAATTTTTTTACAAAGATAACGCTTTCGCGAAAAATTATAATCCATAACCCCTTTATCTTCTAGACGAAAGCTTATTTGTCTTGCTCTGGGTTTCAACTTCAGATGCTTAGTTATTTTGAATAGCGTTCATTTTTTTCGCGAAAGCGCACCTACAAAGCTCTCCAAACTAGCAATAAACCCGTGCATTTTTTTTAATCCATCACCTATGTAGTATCTTTGTACGCATTTTTGAGCACATCCATTTATGAAAATAATCATTGCAGGAGCAGGAGAAGTAGGGTTTCACTTAGCAAAATTACTCTCTTACGAATCTCAAGATATTACCCTTATAGATACTAATAGAGAGAGTCTGTCATATGCAGATACACATCTAGATATCAGAACTATAAAAGGAGACGCAACCTCTATTGCGATACTACAAGACTCACGAGTTGAGGGGGTAGATCTTCTTATCGCGGTTACAGCAAGCGAGACTACAAATATTACCGTTTGTGTACTGGCAAAACAGCTGGGTGCACAGCGCACCATTGCTCGTATATCTAACACAGAGTTTATAGAGCACAAGGAGCTAGCAGGTTTTCAAAAATTTGGGATAGATGAGCTTATCTCACCAGAGAGTCTAGCAGCTGGGGAGATTGAATTATTGCTTAATCAAAGTGGATTTTCTGATAGTTATGAGTTTGATAATGGAGCACTTACTATGGTAGGTACGACCTTATCTCGTACAGCTTCTTTTGTAGGTAAAAGTGTAAAAGAAGCCGCAAAGATTTTTCCAGAATTACACTTTATGCCTATCGCTATACAACGAGAAGGTACACAATATACCTTGATACCAAGAGGAGATACTGTTTTTAAGGAAGGTGATCACATTTACTTTGTAACAGTGCAGGGCGGTGTAGAAGAAATCTACAAACTCACGGGTAAAGTGCGCCAGAATATCAAAAACGTAATGATACTGGGTGGTAGTAACATCGGGTCAAAAACTGCAAAAGATTTATGTAGTAATAGATTTAATGTAAAACTAGTAGAGAAGAACCGTGAGAAAGCAATTGATCTAGCAGATTTACTACCTAAGGCACTCGTTATAAATGGTGATGGTCGTAATGTAGAGCTACTAGATGAAGAAAATATACACGATATGGATGCCTTTATCTCTGTAACAGGAGATAGTGAGACTAATATTATGTCGTGTCTGGTTGCTAAGTCAAAAGGAGTTCAAAAAACTATAGCTCTGGTTGAGAATATGGATTACTTCCAGCTCTCACAGAGTATAGGTATAGACACCCTTATTAATAAAAAACTACTCGCGGCAAATAACATCTTTAGATACATCCGTAAAGGAGAGGTAGTAGCAATGACTAAGCTCAATAATATGAATGCAGAGCTACTTGAGTTTATTGTAAAAGACTCTTCTGAGGTACAAGGAAAACGCATACGTGATATAGACTTCCCAAGAAGCGCGACCATTGCAGGAGTAGTAAGAAATAATCAAGGTCTTATAGCCTTAGGTGCTTTTAGAATAGAAAAGGGTGACCGTGTAGTAGTGTGCTGTTTACCTAGATCTATTAAAAAGGTAGAAGAAATGTTTATCTAGCCCCAATGCCAAAACTTAATTACAAGATTATATTTCACTTAATGGGATTATTGCTGCTTTTTAATGGTGGCTTTATGCTCATTGCAGCACTTGTAAGTTTTCTTACAAAAGATGGTGTAGGTTTAGAAGTCTCGGCTGCGGCATTGCTTACTGCATTTGCCGGTACGTTGCTTATGTTTATGACACGTGGGCACGAGAAAATTGTAAAAAAACGGGAAGGATATATTATTGTGACCTTTGGGTGGCTATTTATGTCACTTAGTGGTATGTTGCCTTACCTTTTTACAGGAGCTATACCAGGCGTGGCAAATGCCTTCTTTGAGACTATAAGTGGGTATACCACAACAGGCGCTACCATACTTACAGATATAGAAGCCTTGCCTAAAAGTATTCTCTTCTGGCGCTCTACCACACACTGGATAGGGGGTATGGGTATTATTGTACTCGCTATTGCCATACTGCCATTACTTGGTATAGGAGGGATGCAGCTCTTTGCGGCTGAAGCTCCAGGACCTAGTGCAGATAAGTTACACCCCAGAATTACTGATACGGCAAAACGTTTATGGCTCATCTATGTGAGCTTTACAGTGATTGAAACCATCTTGCTTAAGCTAGCTGGTATGTCGTTTTTTGATGCGGTTAATCACGCACTAAGTACGCTCTCAACTGGAGGTTTTTCTACAAAAAATGCAAGTGTAGCTTACTGGAATGATAAGCCGGTTATACAGTACATCATAACGTTCTTTATGCTCCTAGCGGGTACAAATTTTGTACTAAGCTATTTTGCATTTAAGGGTAAAATCCAGAAGATTTTAAAAGATGAGGAGTTTAAGCTTTATATGGCTTTTGTCTTTGGTTTTGGAATTTTAGTGTCTTTAGTAATGTACTTTAATGCAGACCTTAGTCTGTCTACAATAGAGCACCCTATGGTGTGGGGTAAGGCAGAAGCTGCTTTTCGTCACGGGTTGTTTCAAGTACTAGCAGTCATCACAACAACTGGGTTTGTCACGGCAGACTACACGATGTGGACACCCTTTCTCACCGTTATTTTCTTTGGCCTTATGTTCTTAGGTGGATCTGCAGGGTCAACATCTGGAGGTATTAAAGTTGTGCGCCACCTGCTTACCATACGTAATGCTATAGTTGAGTTTAAAAGAACATTGCATCCTAACGCCATATTACCTGTGCGCTATAATGCTAAGTCTGTAGATCGCTCTATTATATTTAACATTCTTGCATTCTTTATATTATATATGCTCTCTTGGATTATAGGGGCAAGTGTACTTGCCTCAATGGGACTTGATTTTAGAACAGCCCTGGGAGGATCTGCATCTGCACTAGGTAACGTAGGTCCAGCCTTTGGAGGGTTAAGTCCCGTAGATAGTTATGGGTGGTTACCTATAGGAGCAAAATGGTGGATGGCATTCTTAATGCTCATAGGGCGTCTAGAACTTTTTACCGTACTTATTTTATTAACCCCATTTTTCTGGAGAAATAGATAATGTTTGCACAATCACCATACGATCTTATTATAATAGGCGCAGGACCTATAGGTCTTGCCTGCGGTATTGCAGCTCATAAAAAAGGTCTTAATTACCTTATTGTAGAAAAGGGAGTGCTCGTAAATACCATCTACAGGTATCCAGAAAATATGACTTTTTTTAGTACCTCAAAGCTGCTAGAAATAGGTCGCGTTCCTTTTGTCTCACACACAGATAAGCCTACTCGTAAGGAAGCGCTTGAGTATTATAGAAGAGTGCAAGACACTTGGAAACTAAGATTAAAACTCTATACCCAAGTACAGAAAATGACGCCTAAAGATGGTGGGTATGAGATTGAGACAGACAGGGGTTACGCTTTCGCGAAAGCGGTTATAGTTTCCACCGGTTTTTATGACGTGGCTCGCACACTAGGCGTGCCAGGAGAAGACCTACCTAAGGTAAAACACTTTTATGACAGTCCGCACCCGTATGTAGATCAAAAAATACTTGTGGTGGGAGCTGCAAACTCTGCCTGTGATGTCGCGCTAGAAACCTACTACAAAAATGCAGAGGTGACAATGGCAATACGTGGGGAAGGCCTGTATGAAAAAACCAAATACTGGATTAAGCCTAATATTGAAAACCGAATTAAAGAAGGCTCCATAAAGGCTTACTTTAATACTACAGTAAAAGAAATAACACCGTCTACCGTAGTTTTAAATACTCCAGAAGGGAAGGTTGTCTTAGAAAATGACTTCGTACTTGCAATGATAGGCTACCAGCCAGATTATACCTTGTTTGAAAAGTTGGGTCTACCTGTAACAGATGACGAGACACGCACACCTATTCATAATCAAGAGACGCTAGAAACGCCTCTAAAGCGTGTATATGTTGCTGGGGTAATTGCTGCAGGAATGCGCACAAGTAAACTCTTTATAGAGAATACCCGCGAGCACGGCGATATGATTATAGATGATCTTATTACCAAACTTTAAGACACGTAAACCTAGTTATATTTAGGTCGATTTTTGGTAATAAAAAAGTCAAAAAGAGATAGGTATTCCTCAAATTCTCGACTAAATTCGCAATCGATATAGTTTTTATATTCACCACTACTTATAAAAATATCATATACGAGGTAAGCTATGGCATCACGACAAATTACAAACACAATTTTAATGATACGTCCTGTTCAGTTTAGAATGAACGAGGAGACGGCGGTTAATAATTATTTTCAAGAAGATATAAGTCTTAAAAATGATGAGATCAATACAAAAGCACAACAAGAGTTTGATGACTTTGTTGCAAAGCTGCGCGCCGTGGGTGTAAACGTTATTGTTGAAAATGATGATATAAAAGGGAACACTCCAGATTCTGTCTTTCCAAATAACTGGGTGTCTTTTCACGAAAGTGGTAATGTAGCCCTGTACCCTATGTTTGCCGAAAATAGAAGAAGAGAACGTAGAGAAGAAGTTCTTGCAAGGCTAGAAAGTGAAGGATTTACGATTAACAATATTGTAGACTACACAGAGGCAGAAGATGAAGATGTTTTTCTGGAAGGAACAGGTAGTATACTTATGGATCGCCAGAACGAGCGTGCCTACTGCGCCTTATCTGCCAGGGCAGACGAGAGTTTGTTTATAGAGTTTTGTGAAGATTTTGAGTACACACCAGTAGTGTTTACTGCAAACCAAACGGTAGAAGGTAAGCGACTACCTATCTATCATACTAATGTGATGATGTGTCTCGCAGAGCAATTTTGTGTGATCTGTCTTGATACAATAGATGATAAGAAGGAGCGCAAAAATGTACTTAAGCACTTAAAAGAAACAGGAAAAGAAGTCATTACTATAACAGAAGACCAGATGCATCACTTTGCAGGTAATATGTTACAAGTACTGGGTGCAGATGATAAGAAGTACCTAGTGATGAGTGCAGATGCACACCAGAGCCTTACTAAGGAGCAAGTTAATAAGATTGAGAAGTATAGTGAGATTTTAAGTAGTGACTTAACTACGATAGAAACTTGTGGAGGAGGTAGTGCCAGATGTATGATGGCAGAGGTATTTCTTCCTAAGGAAGAATAAGGTATATTCGTATTATGCTTTCGCGAAAAACAAAATACGGATTAAAGGCACTCACTTTTCTAGCAAAAAAGCCAGAGAATACAACAGTGCTTATACAAGAAATCGCAGATTCTGAAAATATCTCAAAAAAGTTTTTAGAGAGTATTTTGCTTTCTATGCGTAAAGCGGGCTACTTAGGTAGTAAAAAAGGCAAAGGTGGTGGATATTACCTTATTAAAAAGCCACAAGATATAAAGATATCATCTGTGATACGCACGTTAGAGGGACCCATTGCATTACTGCCTTGTGTAAGTCTTAACTTTTATGAGCATTGTGATGATTGTCCTAAAGAAGAGGAGTGTAGTCTTCATATACTTATGATAGAAGTAAGAGACCAGACATTAAAAGTATTAGAAAATAAATCACTTATAGATCTTATTTAAGCGATTTTGTGTAAAAGTGTATTAAATTCACACGAATCGGTATCTAAAGTGTAGGAAATTAGAGAATAACGCATTATATTTATCACATATAGGCGTTCTAGAATAATGTATTGAGAGAAGCAATTTTATAAGTGTTTGTAGTTTTCACTTTTAAAATTAACTGGTAAAACAGTACGGGTAATTTTTTTTAGTAGGATTTAAAAAGCGACCGAATTTATCTCTCAGATAATACACGTTCTGGTTCGCCTTTTTTTATTGCTCAAATCGCTTTGTAGCAATGTTTCTTATCATCCCACCAAAAATAAAGTAGTGAAAGGGTAGCATACTATACCAGTATAGTCTGCCAAAAATACCTCTTGGTCTAAACGTGGCTGTCTGGTGTAGCACATCATTATCATCTATTGTAAACTCAAGCCAGGCCTCACCAGGTACCCGCATTTCTGCAAAGAGTAATAATCTAGGCTCATCTTGATTTGCAAGTAACACCCTCCAGAAGTCTAGCACATCGCCAGTAAAAATTTTATCAGGATGTGTTCTTCCGCGACGTAGGCCTACACCTCCTACCAGCTTGTCTATATACCCTCTTATTTTCCACATCCAGTCGCCATAGTACCAGCCTCTGTCACCACCTATTGCCCAGATATTTTTAAGAGCAAGGTCTCTGTTTTTGAGTTTTATGGTCTGCTTGTCTTTGAGACAGCCAAAAGTGGGTACCTGGATATAGTCGTCTAGATTTACTTTTATTCGGCCGCTTACAAGGCTATCTTTCCAAGAACTTGCTACTTGGTTTTGTTCAATTTTGGCGAAAGCCAAATCAATAGCTTCCTCATAAGTAATAGGTGTAATGCCTAGTAGGTCTTGCAATCTAGAGTCGCTAGATATGACTTCTACCTTCATACTATCTACTAGATTGAGCGCAAGTTTGTATGATGTTGAGGTAATAAAGTATAGCCAGTATGATGAGATTTTTGGACTCATTACTGGTACTGTAAAGATGTATAATGGCAGGTTGCGCACTTTTGCATAACGCTGCATCATTTCTTTATAGCTAAGCACGTCGGGTCCACCTATGTCAAATTGATTATCATATGTCTCCTCGTTACCCAGCACGCCGGTAAGGTATTGTATTACATTACGTATGGCGATAGGCTGGCATTTGGTATTTACCCATTTTGGAGTAATCATAACTGGTAATTTCTCACAGAGGTCCCGAATAATTTCAAAAGAAGAACTCCCAGAGCCCACTATAATCCCTGCCCTAAGTACAGTGAGTGCCGCTTTACCTTTTTGTAAAGTGGTCTCTACATTTTGACGTGAGCGTAGGTGTTTACTTAAGTTTTTATCGTTTGCAATGCCGCCTAGATAGATGACTTGCTTGCAGTGTGTAGCAGCGAGATAGGTGTTAAAATTAAGTGCAGACAGTTCTTCCTTCTCATCAAAATCTGATGTGCTTGAGCTCATAGAGTGCAAGAGGTAGTATGCAGCATCAATATCTTGAGGTAATTTATTCTTATCTGGTTTGTCTAGAAAGTCTATCTCAACTATTGTAATCTGTTCCTTTACTTTCTTACTCACAGACAGTCGCGCCTCGTTGCGCACCACACATACCACCTCGTGATTTGCCTCGAGTAGCATAGGGAGTAATCGCATCCCTATATAACCATTTGCACCTGTAAGTAGTATTTTCATAAAGTTATAGATCGTCTATATTAGTTGGGGCTTGCTGTGCCTTCTGCTCGAGTATACGCCTCATAAAGGTGTGCACTTTTTTGTCCTTTGCCTTAGCCTCAATTTTAATAAAATAATTATCTCTATAGATGCTATACTCCTCTGCTCGGCCCTTGTAGAGGTTAAGTTTCCAGTAAGGAATTACCAGCGCATAGCTGTCTAGCAAGGCTCTAAAACCTATGATAATACCACGGGGTCTAAGTTCTATATTACATTTATTGCGATACTTATCTAGAGCAAGAAAATTCTGGATCTGTATACTAGATTCTGTAATGACAAGGTGACCTATACCTATGCCGCCTTGTTTAATGCGCTCACGCAATCCGTAGGGCTCGCCTACTTCTTCATTAATTTTGCGCTTTACATCAGGATTGTTGTAAGATACGTTAAGAAGCATTTTTTCTTTTAAAGATACGAGTTTCGCTAGTGTTTCTCTATGCGCTCTTTCAATTTTCACATATATTTGTGCCATATTTTTAGACACTTTAAGACTTAAAAATGTGCAGCACAGGCGTGGTTATAATTACGCTTTCGCGAAAGCGCAATAAGTCCCATTATATTTTCAACTATCAAGATCCTATGTCGTTACAATCTACTATAGAAACTCACGTAAAAGCCGCTGTTGCCGAAATTTATAACGCTGCACTTCCAGCTGTCGAATTTCAAGCAACTCGCAAAGAATTTGAAGGAGATATCACAGTAGTGGTTTTCCCTATGTTACGTGTTGTAAAAGGAAACCCAGTACAGATAGGAACACAAATAGGTGAGTACCTTGTAGCACAAGTTGAAGAGATTACTGCTTTTAATGTAGTAAAAGGTTTCTTAAACTTAGTAGTGGCAGATGCGTTTTATATGAACGCCTTTGCAGAGATACAAGCCACCGAAAATTTTGGAAAAACACCAGAAGCAGGTAAAGCAGTAATGGTAGAGTACTCTTCGCCTAACACAAATAAGCCACTTCACCTAGGTCACGTACGTAACGTATTATTAGGATACTCTGTGTCAGAAATTATTAAGGCAGCAGGTTCTAAAGTTTATAAAACCCAAATCATTAACGACCGTGGGATTCATATCTGTAAGTCTATGCTTGCTTGGGAGCGTTATGGTAATGGCGAGACACCAGAGTCTACAGGGCTTAAGGGAGATAAGTTAGTCGGTAATTACTACGTAAAGTTTGACCAAGAATACAAGAAAGAGGTAGCTGCCTTTGTTGCTCAAGGTAAGAGCGAGGAGGAAGCAAAAAAAGAGGCTCCTTTATTACTCGAGGCCCAAGAAATGCTACGCAAGTGGGAAGCGGGAGATGCCGAGACTGTTGCACTATGGAAAAAAATGAACCAGTGGGTGTATGACGGTTTTGAAGTAACTTATAAAAATATAGGAGTAGATTTTGATAGCTACTACTACGAGAGTAACACCTACCTACTAGGAAAAGACAATATAGAAGAAGGTCTTAAAAAGGGCGTTTTTGAAAAAGATCCAGACGGTTCTGTATGGTGTGACCTTACAGAAGATGGTCTAGATAGAAAGATTGTACTACGAGCAGACGGTACTGCAGTATATATGACGCAAGATATAGGTACTGCGATACAACGTGTAAAAGATCATCCAGATGTGGGTGGTATGATTTACACAGTAGGAAACGAGCAAGATTATCACTTTCAAGTATTATTCTTGATACTTAAAAAACTAGGATACGACTGGGCAGAAAATCTTTTTCACCTTAGTTATGGTATGGTAGATCTTCCTTCTGGAAAAATGAAGTCTCGTGAAGGTACCGTAGTAGATGCAGATGATCTTATAAATGAAGTAGCTGCTACCGCTGGAGAAATCTCTGAGGAGCTAGGTAAACTAGACGGGTATACAGATGAGGAGAAGAAGGCGCTATATAAAACAATAGGCCTGGGAGCACTTAAATACTACATTCTTAAGGTAGATCCAAAAAAGAGAATCCTTTTTGACCCTAAGGAGTCTGTAGATTTTCAAGGAAATACAGGGCCATTTATACAATATACGTATGTGCGTATACAAGCTATACTGCGCAAAGCTAAGGAGCTCAATGTACCTACAACGGTAGAAGGAGCAAGAGATTTACACCCTAAAGAAAAGGAACTTATTAAACTAGTACAAGAATATCCTGCAACCATACAGCTTGCCGCGGCTCAAAAGAGCCCTGCTATTATTGCAAACTATACCTATGATTTGGTAAAAGAGTATAACTCATTCTTCCAGCAGGTGCAGATTCTAGGTACAGATAACGTGGCAGACCAGAGCTTTAGAGTAGCGCTTAGTAAAGAAGTAGGGCAGGTAATAGAGAGTGCCTTTGGGTTATTAGGAATAGATGTGCCAGAGAGGATGTAATCCTTTGTACTGGAAATAGAAAACAAAAAAAATGCGAGACTATGTAGTCTCGCATTTTTTTATGCTAGAATGTAGCTAGGTATTATCTCAGTACAAGTTTCTTTATAATCTCACGGCCTAATTCCTCATTAAGCATTGTGCGTATTTTTTCTTTACCATAAGAGAGTTCTTCTCTAAAAACAGAAGAGCTTAGGTTTACAAAGAGCGTCTCTCTGTCAAAACGTATAGAAGTAGTATACGTCTCAAATGCTGGATTGAGCTTATACCAAGCGGCGGTGACATCTACTTTGTCCATACCTTTGCTTAGTTTGTTTTTTTCTACAAATTCTCCCAGCGCTTGACTTATAGAAATTGGGTCTGCGTTTCTTTTTGCCATTACTCTATGATAAGGGGTTGATATCTACGGTATTTATAAATAATATCGTCTTTATTAATAAGAATGAGCTCTTCTTTGCTAGCTTTTTTTACAGTTTCTTGCCAGCTGTCTAAAGCTGTGGTGTATGATAGTATAAGAATATCATCTTCTATAATTGTATTGATGTTCTCGCTATCGTTTGAGGTGATAAACTCTCCTAGCGCATTAGGTTGTACTTTTTTACGTATGCCTGTTCCATCTTCATTAATTTCAAAAAAATCTATGTTTTGACTCATTCCATAAGTTCTTGTGGTGCCGTCTGGCATCTCTATACTGGCAATTTCCCAGTAACCGCTTATGTTTGCAAGTTTTTCTTGAGGTGATGAGCTACAGCTCAAAACAAGGAAGGCGATAAGGGTGTAAACTAGTTTTTTCACGTAAGTGTTCTAATAATGAGTACTGCAAATTACGATAAAAACAACAGCTTATTGTGCTCGTTCTAGATGAAAAAGCTCATAACTCTGGTGTATTTTTTTTACCACATTTTCTGTGCGCTCCGGGTGAGTGTCGCTTATAAATAGCTGGCCAAAATCGTTTGTGTTTACTAGCTCAATGATATGTTGCACACGGTTTTCATCTAGCTTGTCAAAAATATCATCGAGTAAAAGTAGCGGTGTTGTGCCACTTTCTTGTTTTATAAAATCAAACTGCGCAAGTTTGAGTGCGATAAGGTATGATTTCTGCTGTCCCTGACTGCCAAATTTCTTTACCGGGTGGCCATTTATCTCAAACTGTAAGTCGTCTTTGTGTATCCCTACACTTGTGTATTGTAAAGAGCGGTCTTTTGCTAGCGCATTAGTAAGAGAGTGCTTGAGCGGCATTGTGCTTAGTGAGCTGTTATAAGTAAGGGTTACATTTTCTGTATCGCCACTTATGGCTTTGTAACGCTCGTTAAAAATAGGTGCAAAGCGCTCTAAAAACTGCTGTCTTTTTTCAAAAATAGGCGTCCCAAAACCTTCTAGTTGCTCGTTATAAACGGCAAGTGTATCTGCATTAAATGTATTATTTGCTGCAAAGTACTTAAGCAGGGCGTTGCGTTGCGATAGTATTTTTGAGTAACCCAGTAGGTCAGAAAGGTAGCTTTTGTCACTTTGAGAGATCACGCCATCTATAAATTTACGGCGGGTGTCACTCCCTTCTGTGATGAGGTCTCTATCTGCCGGAGAGATAATAACCAGCGGTAAAAAACCTATGTGGTCTGCAAAGCGGTCATATATTTTTGCATTGCGTTTTATGACCTTTTTCTGGCCTTTTTTTGCACTTACTACAACCTTCTCATCTCGTTCTTCTTTTTTATATAAACCATCTATTACAAAGAAGTCTGCATTGTGGTTTATGTTTTGACTTGTGACGGGATTAAAGTAGCTTTTCCCAAAAGAAAGGTGGTAAATCGCATCGAGCACATTTGTCTTCCCCACGCCGTTATTTCCAACAAAACAATTAATTTTTGCATCAAAGGTAAAGGCCTTTGACTCAAAGTTTTTATAGTTAATAAGAGAGAGCGATTTTAAGATCATAGGGTGGGGTAGGTGTGGCGCGCTTTCGCGAAAGCGGTAAACATCTAGTAATATTGCTTATTAGGTCTTCAAAATTAAGCATTAATTTCCCTTTCATAATTCAATAAATATTATATTTTTGCCCGACTAATAAACGACGAAATATGGCAACATATAATAAAAGAGGATATAAACCGAAAACAAAGCCCGTAAAGGAAGAAGTTGAAGAGTTTATAGACGATAGCGAGAGTACAACTGCAGAGGTTTTTGGATCACTAGACGAAGGAGCAAATAAAGCAGAGGAGTGGTTTGAGAAAAATCAGAAACCAGTAATAGGTATTATAGTAGGTGTTCTTGTAATCGCTTTATTATATCTAGCTTACAATAAATTTGTGGCAGAGCCTGCAGAGGCAGAAGCAGCAAATGAGCTTGTACTAGCTCAAGATAGCTTTACAACAGCACTAGAGGCGACTAATACTTCTGTAAAAGACTCACTCTATATGGTGGCTCTTAACGGTAAGAATGGTAAGTACGGTCTTCTAGATGTGGCAGATAACTACGGTGGTACTGCAGCAGGAAACCTAGCAAACTACTACGCAGGGATGTCATACCTTGAGGTAAAAGATTACCAGAAGGCAATCTCTCACCTTCAAGACTTCTCATCAGACGACCAGATGCTCGCGCCGCTTGCAAAAGGAGCGATAGGTGATGCATTTATGCAACTAGGTCAACCAGAAGAGGCTCTAGGGTACTATGAGAAGGCAGCAGGGCTTAATGCAAATGATTTTACAACACCACGTTTCTTATTTAAAGCGGGTGTGACAGCTATAGAGCTAGGTAAAAATGATGCAGCTGTAAAGTACCTTACACAGGTAAAAGAAGAGTATGCAACGTCAGACTATGCTGCGCAGGTAGATCTATATCTAGGTCAAGCACAAGCAGGAAATTAATTAAGAGGTCATATTCTTAAAGTATATCGTAACTTTAAGGTATAACTTTTAAAACATAATATTATGGCAACAGTAGGTAACAACCTCTCTGTCTATGATAAAACAACCATCCCAAACTCGAAAGACTTCAAGTTTGGGATTGTTGTTTCTGAGTGGAATGGTGAGATAACAGAAGGACTTTTTCAAGGAGCATTTGATGCGCTTAAAGATTGTGGCGCTATAAACGATAACATTGTGCGCTGGAACGTGCCAGGCGCTTTTGAACTCATTTACGGAGCAAAAAAAATGACACAAGCCTATGATATGCTAGATGCTGTTATCGTCATAGGTACTGTGATACAGGGCGAGACAAAGCATTTTGACTTTGTGTGTGAAGGCGTTACTCAAGGCATAAAGGACCTCAATATACAGCAAGATATCCCAGTTATATTTTGTGTACTTACAGATAATAATATCGAGCAATCTAGAGCTCGTAGCGGTGGTGAGCACGGTAATAAAGGTACAGAAGCCGCTATAGCAGCTATAAAAATGGCACAATTACGTAAAGACGCAAAGTTTTAATACGTACTAGTTTTACGCTTTCGCGAAAGCGTAGTTATCCCAAAAAACAAATCTCTTTAACGCATAGCGAGCGCAAATTCGGTATGCTTTTTGGATACGAAATCGTATATTTGAAATAACAATATTATGGGATTTGTAAAACGCACAAATAAGAAGTATAGCTACGAGCCTCGCTATTACAATAGCGAGAAAGAAGGGAGTCCTTTTAAGATAGAAGGGCGCTTTGATGAGCACCGTAAAACCTTAACTTATAATAAAGGTTTAAAGAAAAAGTTTACAACCGCCTGGGATGAACTTCAAGAAAGCCGAAAGGGAGGTTACAACCGCACTATATTTTTTATCGTACTCATTTTAATATTTCTCTTTCTCTGGATAATAGATTTTGATTTATCCATCTTTACCAACCCTCTATAAAGTAGTAGGTCGCAATGGCAGACATTATTAAACTCTTACCCGATCACGTAGCAAACCAGATCGCTGCGGGAGAAGTTGTGCAACGCCCAGCATCTGTGGTTAAAGAATTACTAGAAAATGCCATAGACGCAGGAGCATCTTCTATAAAGCTTATCGTAAAAGATGCAGGTAAGACACTCATCCAGATTATAGATGATGGTAAGGGTATGAGTGATACAGATGCTCGTATGAGTTTTGAACGTCACGCTACCTCAAAAATTACCACGGCAGATGATTTATTTAACCTCAATACAAAAGGTTTTAGAGGAGAGGCGCTTGCCTCTATAGCAGCTGTCGCTCACGTGGCACTTAAGACGCGCCCAGAAGGAGCAGAGGTGGGTACGCATATAGAGATAGAAGGTAGTAAGATTATTACCCAAGAGGTTTGTGCAACGCCTAAGGGCACCTCACTTGCGGTAAAGAATCTATTTTTTAATATACCAGCACGTCGCAATTTTTTAAAATCAAATAGTGTTGAGTTACGTCACGTGATAGATGAGTTTCAGCGCGTGGCACTGGCACACCCTGATATTGCTTTTGCAATGTATCATAATGAGGGAGAGCTTTTTCAATTACCTAAGGGTAATTTAAAACAACGCATTGTTGCCATTTTTGGCGGGAAGACTAATGAGAAGCTAGTTCCCGTACAAGAAGAGACAGATATACTTACCATAAATGGGTTTGTAGTAAAACCTGAGTTTTCAAAAAAGACACGTGGTGAGCAGTTTTTCTTTGTAAATGATCGATTTATAAAAAGTGCTTACTTAAATCACGCGGTAACGGCTGCCTTTGATGGACTACTTCCAGACAGAGCGAGAGCAAGTTATTTTTTATACCTCAAAGTAGATCCTGCTACCATTGATATAAACATACACCCTACAAAGACCGAAATAAAGTTTGATGACGAGCACGCCTTATATGCGATGTTGCGAAGTACTATAAAACATAGCTTAGGCCAGTTTAGTATTGCACCTGTGCTTGATTTTAATAGAGATAGCGAGCTCGATACGCCTTATGATTATAAAAATAAAGGTGTGGTAACTCCTAAGATTGAGGTAGATCGCACATTTAATCCATTTGAAAGCGTTCCTGCGCCAAAAAGAGGAGCACAACGCCCCGACTATGAGAAGCCAGACGTAACTGGCTGGGAGAAGATGTATGAGGGAATGGAGTCTCAAGCCACGGCAGTAGGTAGTACGATAACATTTGAGAAGGAAGTGAGCACGGGTAATATGTTTGAGAGCGGTCTTAATACAAAAGCAGCCGCACCAATAACCGCAACAGCAGGCAGTCAAGACGAGTCCTCAACATATCAACTCAATAAAAAATACATCGTAAGTACCATAAAGAGTGGTATGGTAATCATAGATCAACATAAGGCGCATCAACGCGTGCTGTATGAAGAGTTTTTACGTAATATAACGGTAAAAGAATCTGTGAGTCAGCAATTGTTATTTCCGTTAACGCTTACATATTCTACAACAGAGCTTGCTTTAATAGAAGAGCTTAAAGAAGGACTGGAGAATACAGGCTTTATCTTTGGTCTCATAAGCGGAGATATTTTAGAAATAAATGGTATCCCTACTTCTATAACAGAAAGTCAAGTACCAGTTGTTATAGATCAATTGCTCAGTGATTTAGAAAACGAAGTGCCAGACAGCGGTTTTAGCCAGACAGACACACTTGCAAAGAGTATGGCAAAAAGCCTCGCGGTAAAAGGAGGAGAGACGCTAGATAGCCTTTCTAGAGAACACTTAGTAAATAGTCTCTTTGCTTGTAAAGAACCTAGTATATCGCCTACTAACAAGAAAACATTTATCACCATCACAGGTGATGATCTTGATAGAAAATTTAAATAACCTATGGGAAGAATCACAGAAACGGTTAAGATATTATTAATAGTAAATGTGATCTTTTACTTAGGGTCGCTGTTTATTATAAAACCAGACCCAGCAATGCAATTATTTGCATTGTGGTTTGTCGAAAATCCTAGCTGGCAGGTATGGCAACCACTTACGCATATGTTTATGCACGACTTGTCAAGCCCTATGCATATAGCATTTAATATGTATGCCTTATGGATGTTTGGGAGTCCTATAGAGAATGCTCTAGGGCAAAAACGCTTTATATTCTTTTACTTCTCAGCAGGTCTTGGAGCAGCTTTGATACATACCTTAGTTAATTATTACCACTTTAATAATGCAAGTGAGGCTATAATGGCTTTAGGGTTTAATACGCAAGATATTACTGATATTCTTACTACTGGCTCTTTTAGCGAGAGGATACCTAGAGAGACTGCACAATCGCTTTATGAATCATTTTCTGTTCCAGCAGTAGGAGCTTCTGGAGCAATAATGGGTGTGCTTGTAGCGTTTGGAATGTTATTTCCTAACGCGTCACTAGGGCTATTATTTATACCTGTGCCTATTAAAGCAAAGTACTTTATACCTATCTTAGTAGGGATAGATTTATTTTCTGGTGTTACAGGGTTCTCAATATTTGGAGCAAACATTGCAAACTGGGCACACTTAGGTGGGGCGTTATTCGGTTTTATAATGATGTTCTACTGGAAAAAACAAGGATTAGGAAGGTATTAATATACACATATGGCAAACACATCTCTAGCATATAAATTTAAAACCGCAAACATTGCCATAAAGCTCATTGTTGTAAATGTGCTTGTTTATGTACTGTTCAATATCATTCCTTGGCTAGTAGGATTGGGCTCTGGAACGTTTAGTCAGTATTTCGTATTGCCATCTGATGTGATACGCTTTTTACAACAACCGTGGAGTGTTGTGACTTATGCTTTTTTGCACTCTGGTTTTAGCCATCTCCTGTGGAATATGGTATTTCTTTATGTGTTTTCGAGATTTGTTTTAAATCTGTTTTCAGAAAAGAAGTTCTTAGCTATATATCTTTTAGGTGCTATTGCAGGTGGTGTGTTGTTTGCATTACTATATAATGTATTACCTGTCTTTAGAGGGACAGGAGTTCTTTTAGGTGCATCTGCTGCGGTAAATGCTATTGTGGTTTTTATAGGTACATACAC
>JAHDEV010000002.1:18894-49998 GCA_020628615.1 Dokdonia sp. | reverse complement strand
GAGAAATGATAGCACTCGTCTTTCCAAATATGCCAAAAGATGTACATTTTCCATTGCTTTTTAAAATCTCAAAAAACACAGGAGATAACAATCTAAAAAGCGAAACTAATCTATCAGAAAAGGGATGGAAAGACAAAATAACTCAAGTGCTTAACGAACTAAGCACCACAGAAAACAAAGTAAAAAGTATTCAACGTGGTGAGGTACATCCTTCCCTATTTGAGTTTAAAGAGGAAAAATTTATCAAAACTCGTCCAGAGTACTTTTTCAACTCTAACGATAATGGAAGCTCTTGGGGTGACGATTAATAAAGATTACACCTCCAGCATACTTCCTAAAACCACATTCCACTCTTTAATTTCCCAAGAAGAAACAATACCATTTTTCACATAAGGATCTTGCGCTGCAAATGTCTCCACTTGTGATTTGTCTTTTACTTGAAAGATGAGCACACCGGTTTCACCAGGACCTTCTGTAGCACCACCTAGTAGAAGACTGCCCGCAGCTACAGCTGTTTTTGCAACCTCAAAATGATCTTTGCGATAGGGCGTTCTTTTCTCTAAATAATTTTCTACAAAAGTATATGTAAGGATATAATATTTCATCTAGTCCATCATAATCTCTAGAAGACCTATCGCCGCCTCACTTATTTTTGTTCCAGGCCCAAAAACTGCTGCGGCTCCAGCCTCAAATAAAAATTCATAATCTTGCTGTGGAATCACTCCTCCTACAATCACCATAATATCTGGTCTTCCTAACGCCTTTAGTTCTTCAATTACTTGAGGAACTAATGTTTTGTGACCAGCAGCAAGTGATGAGACTCCTAGTATGTGCACATCATTTTCTACTGCTTGTTTTGCTGCCTCTTTAGGTGTTTGAAATAGCGGCCCTATATCCACATCAAAACCTATATCTGCATATCCTGTTGCTACTACTTTGGCTCCACGGTCGTGACCGTCTTGCCCCATTTTGGCAATCATAATTCTAGGACGACGCCCGTCTTGCGTTGCAAATTGGTTTGCGAGTTGTTGCGCTTTCGCGAAAGCGGAATCTTCTTTCATCTCTTTGCTATATACACCACTAAAGGATTGTATCTGCGCTTTGTGACGCCCATAAACCTCCTCTAGTGCATCTGAAATTTCTCCTAGGGTTGCTCTTTCTCTAGCTGCTGTAACCGCAAGTGATAATAAATTACCATTGCCCTCTCTAGCTGCGTTTGTAAGCGCCTCCAAAGCTTGAGAAACTTTAGCTGAGTCTCTGCTATTTTTGATTTGATCCAGACGTTTAAGCTGGCCATCACGCACCTTTGTATTATCTACATCAAGTATATCTAGGTGCTCATCTTCTGTAGGTCTGTATTTATTAACTCCTACTATAATATCTTGACCACTATCTATGCGGGCTTGCTTTCTAGCAGCTGCCTCTTCAATACGCAATTTAGGAATACCAGCTTCTATAGCTTTAGTCATACCTCCTAGCTCCTCTACTTCTTGAATAAGCTCCCAGGCTTTATGAGCAATATCATTTGTGAGAGACTCTACATAATAACTACCCGCCCACGGGTCTACAGTCTTTGTAATATGTGTTTCTTGCTGTAAGAAAATTTGTGTGTTACGAGCAATACGTGCAGAAAAATCTGTAGGCAAGGCAATGGCCTCATCTAGTGCGTTTGTGTGCAAACTCTGCGTCCCTCCAAAAGCTGCTGCTGCAGCCTCAATAGTTGTGCGTGCAACATTATTAAATGGATCTTGCTCTGTAAGACTCCAGCCACTAGTCTGGCAGTGGGTTCTTAAGGCAAGAGACTTAGGGTTTTTAGGGTTAAATTGTTTTACAATTTTTGCCCATAGCATTCTGGCGGCACGCATCTTTGCAATTTCCATAAAGTGGTTCATCCCTATTGCCCAGAAAAACGAAAGTCTTGGTGCAAAGCTGTCTATATCCATCCCGGCAGCGAGCCCGGTTTTTATATACTCTAGTCCATCTGCAAGGGTGTATGCAAGTTCTATATCACAAGTAGCTCCGGCTTCTTGCATATGATATCCAGATATTGAAATACTATTAAATTTAGGCATCTCCTTAGCCGTATACTCAAAGATATCTGAGATTATTCTCATAGATGGTGTAGGAGGATATATGTAGGTGTTACGTACCATAAACTCCTTGAGAATATCATTTTGAATCGTACCCGAAAGTTGTGAGGTATCGACACCTTGCTCTTGTGCGGCAACTATATAAAATGCCATAATGGGCAACACCGCTCCGTTCATAGTCATAGAGACAGACATCTTGTCTAGCGGTATCTGGTCAAAAAGGATTTTCATATCCTCTACCGAGTCTATAGCCACCCCTGCCTTACCTACATCTCCCACTACACGCTCGTGATCACTATCATAACCACGGTGTGTTGCTAGGTCAAAAGCTACAGATAGGCCCTTCTGGCCTGCTGCAAGGTTTCTGCGGTAAAAGGCGTTACTATCTTCTGCTGTAGAAAAACCTGCATACTGTCGTATCGTCCAGGGTCTTCTCACATACATAGTACTGTAAGGCCCGCGCAAGTTAGGAGCCATACCAGCTACAAAATCTAAGTGCTCGAGATCTTGAATATCTTCTGGCGTATAGATAGACTTTATATCAATCTTTTCGGCAGTGGTTTTTAAAACCACATCTTGTTGCGCATTATCGTTTAGATCTGCCCCAAGGGTGATATGTTGTACATTTCTTCTACTCATTGCTTTCTTGGGCTGCTTGGGCTACTGGCCCAAGGTGTTGATAAAATGCGTCTAATGCTACATAGAGCGCTGTGACTCTCTGGTCTTTTGCTTGTCTCCCAAAATTGCGCATACGTGAGTTGAACAATTTTGGATTCATCGTGTTTGTATCTATAAGCGCATTTATAGTGGTAGAGAGATCTTTATCTTCCATATTATTTATTACGCACTGCACTGCAGGATGCTTATAGTTGAGATTACTAGTGCCTCCATCTCCAAGCAAAATATTGCGAGACCGTAATTCTTTATAAATAGCAATCGAGTGGCTTGTTGCAACTCTTTCAAACTCTGCTGTACCCGTAAAACCTACATACAAGTAGCGACCGTATGCACTATTTAAAATTTTTGCCTCTGGGTCATACGCCTCTGTAATATCTTGTTCAAATTGATATAGCGCCTCATTAAGCAATGCGCTATCTTCACCACCACAAGTGGTTACAGTTTCTTTTTCTGAATGTTGTAGTGCAAGTTCTTTCTTGTTGTTACAAGATATTAAGCTTACAGACAAAAGGAGAATCACTACTACTAGTTGATTTAATTTTATCATATCTACTCAGTTTTAAGACGCTCTTTTTCGACAGTTTCTGCGAGACGTCTTGTTATTATAGGTTCGATTATTGTTTTACGTGGATTTATTTTTACAAAGGGATATAGCTCAAGATTATCCTTCATCTTATCATCTTGATTAGGGTGCTTGTTAGTTCCTAATAAAGTAATGACCCCCTTATCAAAAAGCTGCTGCTCTCTCGCTGCGCTTTCTTTAATTTTGCGCTGTACGGTTCCGTCTTTGAGCTGTTTTAATAAACCGCCATTACGTTCTATATCCTTAAACAGCATAAGTGCTTTTTCTGCTAGCTGATGAGTGAGCTCTTCAACATAGTAAGAACCATCTGCAGCATTTTGCACCGCATTAAAATAGCTTTCTTCTTTAAGCACTATTAACTGATTACGAGATATGCGCTGTCCAAAATCATTTGTTTTATGGTACAATGCATCATAAGGCATATTTACAACCCAGTCTGCACCACCTAAAACAGCGCTCATACACTCTGTTGTGGTACGCAACATATTGGTGTTATAGTCGTAAATAGTTTTATTTCTGCGGCTGGGGTGTGCTATGATTTTAATAGCTGTGTCTTGATAAGAAAAAGCACTCAAAACAGTTTGCGTCAACTCTCGCAATGATCTAAGCTTTGCAATTTCAAAAAAGTAGTTTGCGCCCACACTTACCTCTACAACTACTTCTTTTAGTTTGAGATTTTCTTGCTCACAAAAATTTAAATACTCAGCCAGCTGTGCCGTACCGTATGCCAGTTGCTGCACCATAGTTGCGCCAGCATTTTGATATACTGTAGTATCTATTGTAAAAGCCGGTTTTACCTCTTGCACTACAGTTTTAAAATCTTGATGATCTTTTTTAAGATTTGTAAACCAGTTACCATCTAAAGCAAGATGGTTAATGATATCTAGTTTAACTACGAGCTCATACTTGTCACTATATCGATATAGCTCCTTGTAAAATTGTGCGTCTAAGAATGATAGATCAAAATACAGAGGCACCGAAGCATCACTAAGCGTAGTAAATAACGCAGCTATATCAAAAGGTTTATTGGCTTGAAAATAAACAGCCTCTGCACCATTTGCTATAGCATTATTTGCCGTCTCTGCAGACTGTACTGCTTGATTTATAAAAATTTTCTCTCCTATAAACCAATGCTTAGGCAGGCTGATCTTTGCCGTTTTCTTCACCTCATCTTTATGGTAAAAAGGACGTACGTGTATACCCTCTAAACTCTGCCACACAAGTGTATCATTATAATCTGCACCCTTAAGATCAAACTGTATTTTCTGTTTGTATGCTTTTGCAGATACAGGATCAAATTCTGAAAATAAACTAGTCTTCATTTTCTTGTTTTATACTGTCTTGATATTCTATAATATAAATCTCTTCGTTATCCTTTTTCATAAGATACTCTTCACGAGCAAATCGCTCTAGGCCGGCACTATCTTTAAGCTGTTGTATTTGAGCATTATCTTTAGATATTTCGTTTTTAAAATAATCGCGATTACCCTTTAACTTATCTCGCTCTTGGTTAAGTTCTCTATGCAGTAGATATGAACTCCCGTCAAAAAAAAGCATCCAGATTAAGAAAATGATGGTAATGAGTAAATATTTATTACTCAATACTCTAAACCATTTTTTTTGCCTCAGCTCTTTGACACCCATTGTAGTAAATATAGTAAAACCTTAGTTTAAACGTTCGTTTATAATACTTCGTACAATCTCTACAGCCACGGTATTATATCTGTTATTTGGTATAATAATGTCTGCAAATTCTTTTGTAGGTTCAATAAACTGCTGGTGCATAGGTTTTAGTGTGGTTTGATACCTATTAAGCACTTCATCTAGGTCTCTACCACGCTCTGCAATATCTCTCTTGAGACGACGTATTAATCGCTCATCACTATCTGCGTGTACAAAAACTTTGATGTCAAAGAGATTTCTAATAGCCGGGTCTGTAAGTATAAGTATACCCTCTACCACCATTACATTAGTAGGTGTGGTAAGCACCGTCTCTTCTGTACGATTATGCGCAACAAATGAGTATACAGGTTGTAATATATTCCTACCTTCTTTAAGTTCTTTGAGATGTTGACAAAGCAATGGGAAATCTATCGCATTAGGGTGATCAAAGTTTACTTTCTTTCTTTCCTCCATAGAGAGGCTAGAAAGATCTTTATAATATGAATCTTGGGAGATAACCGTTACCTGTCCTTCTGGAAGGTCTGAAACTATCTGATCTACTACCGTAGTTTTTCCACTACCGGTACCTCCACCTATACCTATTATGAGCATAATTTAAATTGTATTGTTTTAAGTACGCTTTCGCGAAAGCGTTATTCTTTTTATTCCTCTTCTTGTCCGTATTGATCTATATACTCTGGGTATAAAAACTCATTATATGGAAAACGTGTTACGTGTATCTCTCTTACACGCTCGTATACCTTCTTTCTAAAGGAATCAAAGTTATTTTTATTAAGCGCCGAAATGAAAATTGCATCACCATTAGTGCGTGACATCCAGGTCTCCTTCCACTCATCTAGTGAGTAGTGAGCACCGGTGCGCTCTACCATAAGGTCATCATCATCATAAGCCTCTGCCTTGTATGCATCAATTTTATTAAAGACCATAAGCGTGGGTTTATCCATACTTTTTATCTCATCTAGAATCTTATTTACGGCATTAATATGATCTTCAAACTGTGGGTGTGAGATATCTACCACGTGCAATAATAAGTCTGCCTCACGCACCTCATCTAGTGTACTCTTAAAAGAGTCTACTAGTTGCGTAGGTAACTTTCTTATAAACCCAACGGTGTCTGATAGTAAGAATGGCAAATTACCTATTACCACCTTACGCACAGTAGTATCAAGAGTTGCAAAGAGTTTATTTTCGGCAAACACCTTACTCTTGCTTATCACATTCATAAGGGTACTTTTACCCACATTTGTATACCCTACAAGGGCTACTCTCACCAGTGCACCACGATTACCACGTTGTGTAGACATTTGCTTGTCTATGGTTTTCATTTTCTTTTTGAGCAAGGTGATGCGGTCACGTACAATACGTCTATCTGTCTCAATTTCTGTCTCTCCAGGACCACGCATACCTATACCTCCACGCTGGCGCTCAAGGTGTGTCCATAAACCTACTAGACGTGGTAAGAGATACTCATACTGAGCAAGCTCTACCTGCGTACGCGCATAACTAGTTTGTGCTCGTTGTGCAAAAATATCTAGTATAAGATAGGTACGATCTACAATCTTACACTTAAGTAGTGCCTCAATGTTGCGCTGCTGTCCCGGTGTAAGCTCGTCATCAAAAATGACTGTACCCACATCGTGCTGCTCTACATAAGCAGCTACATCTTCCATCTTACCAGTCCCTATAAAAGTTTTAGGGTTAGGACGTTCTAATTTTTGACTAAAACGCTTGAGAACCTCTGCTCCTGCCGTGTAGGCCAGAAACTCGAGCTCATCAAGGTATTCTGTCATTTTTTCGTGCGTTTGTTTTTGGGTTACAAGTCCTACAAGAATGCACTTTTCATATTCTATTTTTTCAACTTCCAGCATATTTACAAAGGTAGCAAATGGATTGCAGTCTTTTTGACTAAATTGTGGTTCTCATAGATACAGTTTAATATGGAGGATACATCCGCTTTCGCGAAAGCGCAAACCAAAAAAATAAAATGTGCCATAGGTTTTTACAATCTTGAAAACCTATTTGATACAAAAAATGACCCCTCAACACTAGATGACGACTTTACACCTCAAGGTTTTAAGGAGTGGAATGGTTATAAGTTTAATAAAAAAATTAAAAAACTTTCTAAAGTAATCTCAAAAATAGGAAAGGATGATACCGGCACCTCACCGAGTTTACTAGGAGTAGCCGAAGTGGAAAACAAAGCGGTATTACAATCACTTATCAAAACAGATCGTCTTAAAGATGAAGGGTATGATATCGTACATTATGACTCTCCAGACGAGCGTGGTATAGATGTAGGGCTACTATATAAAAAGAAAGACTTTGCGGTGCATAAAAGCGAGGCGATTACATTATATCTAGAGACAGAAGAGGGAGATCGCGACTTTACCAGAGATATTTTATATGTGCAAGGCAACTTGCTAGGTACAGAGGTACATATACTCGTAAATCACTGGCCGTCGCGTCGTAAAGGTGCAAATGAAACCTCACAAAAACGTATTACTGCCGCAAAGAAGAATCGCAAAATCATAGATAATCTTGTTGCTCAAAAACCAGACGCAAGAATAATTGTTATGGGTGACTTTAACGATGGCCCTCATAGCGAAAGTATAAAAGTACACCTAGCCAAAACTGATTTTTATAACCCGATGCTGTACTTAGGCACCAGATATGAAGGAAGTCTTAACTATAATTATGAGTGGTTCATATTTGATCAGATTCTCTTTTCAAATAATTTTGTAAGGATCTATGATAACGAGCTGTTATATGAAAAGTCAGACATCTATAATGACTTCTATCTTACTGAATATGATGGAAAGTACAAGGGCAACCCCTTTAGAACTTATGCTGGAAAAAAATACCTAGGTGGGTATAGTGACCACTTCCCGGTCTATACAATATTAACTGCAACTGTTAAAGTATAGATTTTACTGAGTAAGAAAGCAGTCACTCATCGGACATATGAAGTATTATATCCAATATTTTTGTTAATCTTTTGAAGATTATATTGTTTGTTGCACTTTAGTGGTGTGTATAATTTAGATTTTTGAAGTTTTTATTGCATAACACACAAGGATTTTAACCTGGTCTTATGTTATTACTAATTTCAAGTACCCTATCTCTACGCACTGCTATATTCTCACGACAAACCCAATCAAATGAAGAGACTTTTACTTTCCCTACTTTGGCTTATCCCTTCGGCACTGTTTGCACAAATTACCATAGACGAAACACTTACAACACAACAACTCGTAGAAGACATCCTCATAAACGCATCTTGTGCAGGTACTGAGAATTTCATACAGAGCACAGGTACAGACTTTGCCTCTGTAAATGGTGTTGGTGCTTTTGAAGCAAATGGTACCAACTTTCCTTTTGAAGCTGGGATTGTGCTAAGTTCTGGAAGCGTATCTACAGCACCAGGACCTAACCTTACTACGCAAAGTAACGGAGTAACAGCGTGGCCAGGAGACGCAGACTTAGAAAACTTTACTGGTGCAACGGCAACAAATAATGCTTCATTCATACAATTTGACTTCACACCTTTTACTGAGCAATTGAGCTTTGATTTCTTAATGGCATCAGAAGAATATAATCAAAATTTTGAGTGCACATTTACTGACGCATTTGCATTTATCTTAACTGATAATGATACTGGCACCTCTGTAAATCTAGCGGTACTACCAGGCACAAACACACCTATAGAGGTTACAAATATAAGACCTGAAGTACCTAATAGTTGTGCTGCAGTAAATGAAGAGTTTTTTGGTCAATACAACTTTCTCCCTTTTAATGATGAAAACGCAGCTGCAACAAACTTTAATGGTCAAACTGTTGAACTCACCGCATCTACCACAGTAGTACCAGGAAATTCATACACGATTAAACTTGTGGTAGCAGACCAGACAGATAGTCTTTTTGATATTGCGGTATTTATTGAGGCTGGTAGTTTTAATGTTACAAATACAGATCTAGGAGAAGATTTACTTGTTGAAAATGGCCTTGCATCTTGTGAAGGAGATCCAGTTACTCTGGATGCTACAGATCCAGATGCAGAAACTTATACTTGGTTGCTTAACGACGTAGTTATAACCGGAGAAACATCATCAACACTAATTGTTACTGAGCCCGGTGAATATAGCGTAGTAGTAACTCTTACAGATTTACCAGATTGTGAAGTAAGAGACGATATAACAGTAGAGTTTATTTCTGAACCAGCAGTAAACATTGAAGACTTTACATCGTGTGCTGGAGAAACCGAAACTCTAGATACAGGCTTACCTGCTGGCACGACAACATTTGTTTGGAGTCTAGATGGAACTGTCATAACAGGTGAAACTGGACCATCAATAAGCGCAACAGCATCAGGAACATATACAGTACAAGCTATTTTTGATGCTGGATGCACCTATACAGATGATGCTATTGCTACTTTTAATATAGCGCCTATTCTAGACCTGGGGGAAGACATTAATAGCTGTCTTGAAGATGCTGTCACTCTTGATGGGTCACCAACTAATGTAGATCCATCTACCTCTACTTACGAATGGTTTTTAAACGGGACTCTTATAACGGGAGAGACCTCTGCCACACTAGAAGCGACTGCCCCAGGAGCATATGAGGTTTTTGTAACCTTTGAAGGGTGTGTGGGGACCGATACATTAACAATTAATCAAGCTAACGAGGATGGCTCTAGTTGTAATATAAATGATTTATGTCCAGATGCCCTACCACTAGTATGTGGTGACACTGTAACAGGAACAACTGTAGGATCTACCTCAACTGGTGAGCCTGGAACTTGTGGAACAGGCCCTGGAGCTCCAGGAAACTACTATACTTTTACCGGAACAGGAGAGCTTATACAACTAGCAATGTGTAACTCTACATATGATACAAAACTTCAAGTATTCACGGGTGCCTGTGATGCTTTAACTTGTGTAGATGGAAACGACGATTCTTGCGGCCTACAATCTGAAGTGGACTTTCTATCTGAAGAAGGTATTGAATATACGATTTATGTATTTGGCTTTGGAACAAGTGTAGGTGATTATGAACTAACCGTTACTTGCATTGAAGCACCGCAAGGATGCCTAGATGCCGAAGAAGTTGTTTGTGGAGACGTAACTTCTGGAACAATAGTAGGCGCGCCAGCAACAGATGTTCCATTAGAAAATTGCGGCAACATAACAACTGGTGATTCTCCTGGGGTATGGTTTACATTTACAGGCACTGGTGAAAGCACAGAATTTAGCCTTTTAAATTCAAGCTTTGACACTGGTATTCAGATATATTCTGGAACTTGCGAAGAGCTTATTTGTGTAGAAGGCAATGATGACTTCGGTACAGTAGAGCAATCAAAAGTAGATTTCATAACTACAACAGGAACTGAATATCTTATTTACATTTATGGAGAAGATGGTGCTACAGGTGATTTTGAATTATCAATACAATGTAACCCACCAGCCACTTGTGAAGACATAGAGCCATTATGTAGTCAAGAAGGTCTCATATTTGAAAACACCTCTGACGGCTCATCTGCCCAAGATGGAATTGATTATGAGTGTCTATTTTCTCAACCTAATCCTAACTGGTTTTACCTAGAAATAGGTCAAGAAGGAGATATCGATTTAGAAATTGTACAAAACACAGCTTTTGATGCAGATGGCAACCCTACAGGCACTGAGCTAGATGTAGATTTTATTGCTTGGGGACCATTTGATAGTCCAGATAATGCTTGTGACAACTTAAACCCAAGTACAAGTGTAGATTGTAGCTTCTCAGCCGCAGCAATTGAAACATTTACAATTCCTAATGCACAGGTCGGAGAGGTTTATATACTTCTCATTACGAATTTTAATGGATCAAGCGGATTTATAAGTGTAGGTCAAACTGGTGGTGATGGAAATACCAACTGTGGTATTGTATGTCCAGATTTTGATATAGACCTAGGTGAAGACCAATCTGTTTGTGACGTAAATTCTGTAGAGCTCACTGCAACGCTTTCTGGGAGCAATACAGCAACCCCTTCTTATGAGTGGAGCACTGGAGAAACTACACCTTCTATTACTGTTACAGAAACTGGTGTTTATGAAGTTATTGTTACTGTAGATGGTTGTTCTGAGAGTCAAATTGTAAATATTGACTTTGGGGTGACACCCACTATTGAACTGGGGAGCGATTTTGACACTTGTTTTGAAGATGCTATTTTCTTAGATGCAAGCCCTTCTAATATAGACCCAACACAAGTAACTTATCAATGGTTTCAAGACGGCATCGAATTACCAGACACTTCCTCATCAATAGAGGTTGTAGAGCTTGGCAATTATGAAGTTGTCGTTTCAGATAATGGTTGTACTGTTACAGACAGCATACTTATTACAGGCAGCATTCTTGATGTACAGCTAATAGACAATTTCCAAACTTGTCCTAATGAAATACAAACTCTTACTGCAGCAACAGATGCAGCTGGAGTTAGTTTCCAGTGGTTTGTAAATGGAACTGTAATAGATGGCGCTACAAGTGCTACTTATGACGTTATATTACCATCTACTACTGTGGGTACCCAAACCTTTACTGTAGAAATAACTAGAGGGGTTTGCTCTGGCACTGCAGAGGTAGATGTGACTCTATATGAGGTAGGAAATTGTGTTATTTCTGAGGGCCTTTCTCCTTCTGGGTCACCAGGCTTTAATGATACACTTGATTTACGCTTCCTTTCTGACAGATCTGGAATAACCAATCTCCAAATATATAACCGTCTAGGGACTCTAGTATTTGAACAAGACTCATATACAAATGAGTGGAGAGGGCAAACTGATTCGGGTGATGACTTACCTACAGGAACTTACTTTTATGTAATCTCACTTGAGAGAGAAGATCCAACTTATGGAACTCAAGCTACAGGGTGGATTTACTTAAATCAAGAATAATCAAAAATCTAATTGTACCTACGATATAGTTGAATTAACAATGAGACAACAATGAAGAAACTACTATTACTAACGCTAATTTTAAGTCTATTTTATATAGATGAGTCTGTTGCTCAACAAGACCCACAGTATACACAGTATATGTATAATATGAATGTGGTAAATCCAGCCTATGCTGGCCTTAAAGAAGGTCTTGCAATAAACCTATTATATAGAAACCAATGGTCAAGCTTAGACGGATCACCAGAAACTTTCACCCTAGCAGCTCACTCTCCAATATCAGAAAAAGTAGGCCTAGGAATATCACTTATAAGAGATGAGTTAGGCCCCGTAAGAGAAACTAACGCTTATGCAGACTTTTCTTATACCATAGATGTAAGTGACGATTTTAAGCTTGCTTTAGGTGTTAAAGCTGGGGCAACCTTTCACGAGGTAGGCCTTGTGGACCTCGAACTTCAAGACCCTGGAGATGCGTTTTTCTCACAAAACATAAATCAGACGTACCCCAATGTAGGGACTGGTGCTTTCTTATATAGTGATAAATTTTACGTAGGCCTATCTGTTCCTAATTTACTCAACTCTGTTCATCTAGATACTAATGAACTAAAAATAGGCTCTGAGACTAATCATTATTTTGTAACCTCTGGATATGTTTTTCAAGTTTCAGATAATGTAAAACTCAAACCATCTGTAATGGTTAAATCTGCATTTGACGCACCAGTTTCCTTTGATGCAAATGTAAATGCCCTCTTTCTAGAAAAATTTGAACTAGGTGTCTCTTACCGTTATGATGATTCTTTTAGCGGCATAGTAGGCTTTCAGGCAACTCCAGAATTTAGAATAGGGTATGCTTATGATGCAGTTACTTCTGAGATAAATAACATAGCCCCATCCTCACACGAGATCATTATAACCTACAACATACTACGTAATAAAAAAGCATTACGTTCACCTAGATACTTCTAAACCTAACCATAGCACACTAATATGAAGAAGTTTTACCTATATATATTGCTCCTTATTTTTACAGCTACAGGAGCCGTAGCACAAAACAAAGACACAAAGAAAGCAGATGGTCTGTTTGAGAAACTTGCTTATACCGAGGCTATAACTGAATACACCAAGCTTATAGAAAAGGGGAAAGCAAACAAGTACGTATATGCTCAGCTTGCTGAGAGTTATGCTATACTAGGCGATACAAAAAAAGCAGTTTCTTTTTACAAAAGAGCTACTAAAGGAAAAAACACAAAGCTCACACCAGACCTTATGTATAATTATGCACAAGCTCTTAAGGCCAATGGTGATGCTGCTGAGTATAAAAACTGGATGCAAAAATTTACCCAAGCACAGCCCAATGATTCTAGGTCTGCTAGTTTTTTAAAGAATTCTAATTATCTAAGCCAGCTTTTAAGTAAAGAACCTAGTTTTACTGTAACAAATGCAGGAGCTCTAAATACAAAATATGCAGATTACGGGAGCGCAATAAATAGCAATACACTTTACTTTGCTAGCGCTAGAAATACAAATCGCAAAAAACACAGTCTAAATAACGAACCTTTTTTAGATATCTATACAGCGACAATAGATGGATCAAAACTAGGAACAGCCTCCTTACTTCCAGGTGATGTAAACACAAAATATCACGAGGGCAAAGTGGCAATCTCTCCAGATGGTAAGCGTATGTATTTTGATCGTAACGATTATTACAAAGGAGATCTAGATAAGGATGAGAATGGCGTCAACCAGATCAATCTCTATACTGCAGAAAAGGTAGGAGGAGAATGGGTAAATGTACAATCTGCTCCATTTAACAGTGATGAGTTCTCAACCGGTCATCCCGCAATTAGTCCAGATGGTAACACCTTATATTTTTCGAGTGATAGACCTGGTGGTAAAGGTGGGTCAGATTTATATATGGTTACTGTAAATAAGGATGGAACATTTGGCACACCTACCGCGCTTAAAAATCAAATCAACACAGAGGGTACAGAAGTATTTCCTTTTATAGCTCAAGATGGCACATTATATTTCTCAAGTAATGGCCATATGGGTATGGGAGGCCTTGACGTATTTATGTCAGAGAGTAAGGGGGCAAACACGTATGCTATTCCTCAAAATGCAGGTCCAGGGATAAATAGCCCAGCAGATGACTTTTCAATATATATAAACCAAGATACAGACACAGGTTTTATCTCTTCAAACCGTGCCGGTGGTAAAGGAGGAGATGATATTTATATATTAGGACAACTACCTCCTTGTGACGTAGATGTTGCTCTCACAGTAGTAAATCCAGCTGGAGAGGGTATAGATAAAGCTCTTGTGGTGGTAAATAATACTACAGATAACACAAGTGAGTCTGACACTGCTACAACAACGGGTAAATACCTCTACCAGTCTAAATGTAATCGCACATACACAATAACTGCGAGCGCAGATGGCTATAAAGAAGCAACTCAAAACATTACAGTAGGTAAATCTGGTGTTAACCAGACTATAACGCTAGAACCTATTATAGACCAAGTAGTTGTTACAGAAACAGAGGTTGTTTTAAATCCTATTTATTTTGATTTTGACAAGTCTAACATACGTCCATCTGCGGCGGCAGAGCTAGATAGACTTGTTAATGTAATGATGCAATATCCTACTATGGTAATAAGTGCAGAGTCGCACACAGATATACGTGGGTCTGAATCTTATAACAAGAACCTATCGCAGCGTCGTGCAGACTCTATGCGAGATTATGTAGTAAGCAAAGGTATAAATGCTAGCCGCATCTCAAGTATAGGAAAAGGAGAGTCTGAGCCTGCTGTAGCTTGCGGTACAAACTGCACAGAAGATGAGCATCAACTTAACAGACGCTCTGTCTTTAAGATAGTCACTAGATAAACTGGATAATTATTAACTAACCAACCATCCAGGAAGCCGCAATGCGTAAGTGTTGCGGTTTTTTTATGCCGTAATATCAAGCTAGTATAAAACACCAGTTGTAACCTGACATTACGATGTAGCCTATGGTTTTCAAAGAAATGGAGCGATTATGTACTGCCTAGTTTTCGGCTTCTTGTGGCGACACCTATCTATAAGCACATTTATTTCAGCCATCTAGTGTTAAGTTATCTTGATGCTTTAATAAAAAAACCCACTGCTAGTAATACTAACAGTGGGTTTTTAAAATGTATTATTCCGCTTTCGCGAAAGCGTATATATAATTACGATACTTAGTTTGCGTTGATCTGTATCTCGTCAAGCTCAAAAGTACCGTCAAAATCTGATGCTCCAGACCCTGTATATTTAAAAGCAATATAACCGTTAGACTCAATACAAGAAAGATCTACAATACCTGAGTCTATCCAGTCTCCAAAAAAGTCGTCGTCATTTACGATTACTCCTGCTGGTAGTACATCCCAAGTGGCAGTTGCAATAGTAGCCTCAGTACCATCCCAATCACTAGAGAAAAGAAGGTCAAGCGTACTACCGTCTGAAAAACTGTTTGAAGTCATAAACTGAAGTGTCTCACCAGTATTAGCTTGAAGATCTAGCATAGGTGTGATTAACCAAGCGATAGTGGCATCATCTCCAGACTGGAAAGACCCTACTCTTGCAGAAATACCTAAAGAGGCGTTTTGACCCCCACTTGAATATGCCTCCCAGGTTTCTGTTCCCTCTTGCTGGTAGTTAGTCCATCCATTTCCAGATATTGGGCTATTTGTAGCTTGTGTCTCAAAGAAATCTTCAAAAAGTATGGTACTTCCTGCCGCATCTGCCACACCACAATCTATCTCTACCGGATCACAACGCTCTGCTTGATCAAAAACTACGTCATTTCTATCGTTTATAGCAAGATTAAAGTCTTCTCCAAAGAAATTACGAGTAAGTACTCCAGAAATGCTTCCGCGTCCCGTAGGAAGCGATATAGACTTAAAGTTTGCAAAGGTGCTTGTGCTTAAAATAAGTGTTTGCTCTGTCGCACAACTAAAGATAGTGCGCTCTCCATCAAACTCATCTAGTGGCTCACCCGCATAAGTAAGGCTTTGATCAATCACTTCTTCTTTTGCAAATTGAACATCTGTAAGTTTTATAAATATGTTCTCTAAGTCTTCACTTAGGTTTGAGATGGTGGTCTCTACAGGAACAATAGTCTCTACCGTTGCAGATCGCTGTATGTAATCAAATTGTAGTGGAGCTGGTATCTTCTCAAGGTTGTTTGTGACTCCCAGAGTTAACACACCGTTACTTTCACCAAGGTGAAGACCTCCTAATTTTACAAATATCTTACGCCCTATCTCATAATACGTAAATAAAGGGCTCTCGTCTATCAATATACGTACTCCTGCAGTGGGTGCTGTAGCGTTGTCTTGTATAATGATTTCTTCAAACCAGTTACCAGACTCATCACTACTTATCACAAATCCCTCTACATACTGGGTAGACTCTGTAAGGTCTACCGTTTCTCCTTCTTGAAGAAATAAGTTTCTAAGTGCAGAAACAGAGATTACTTCACCATCAAGAACAGGATCTGTTGCGGTAAGATCTGGCGTGCTAAAATCATCATCTTGCACACAACTAGTAATAGTAAGCAACGCAAATATGGCTGCAAAGACGTGGGTTAATTTTATTGTTTTCATATTAAATATCTTTCTTAATTGTTTTATTAAAAGCGCACGTATGCGTTTACATAGTATGTTGTTCCTCTACCGAAGAATAGACGATCACCAAAAACTGGGGTATCTCTTTGCGCCTCTTCTAGGCTTGATCTATAGTTTGCTCGTCTACTATCTTCAAAACCTCCCGTAATGTAGGTCTCATCTAGTACGTTATTTACAGTTGCAAAAAAACCTACAAAGTAGTCTCCTACCCTCCAAGATTTACCTCCTATAATATTGACTAAAAAGTAATCATCTATTTGTGTTTGTCTTAGTAAATCTCTCGCTACATCTGTATCATAATCATTAAATGGCTGTCCATCTATGTCTTGATTAAAGTTTGCCGTTCTAGCTAGGTTACTAAAGTCTAAGTATGAATTTGAGAAGTAGTTTACTGTAAGTCCAAAGTTCCAGAATTCTGGGTCTCTATACTCAAAACCTAGTTGGTAGGCTCTTTCTGGTCCTCCTGCAACGTGCAAATCTTTAATAGCAGTTGTCCCATCACCAAAGGTTTGAGGCCCCTCAAAATCGTCTGATGTATAATATATATTAGGATTATTTGCATAAGTGTATTGCCCTACAGATGCTGCAGCCTTAAGTTTAAGAGTAGGTAATACCTGCGCTTCTATACCTAGCTCTGCTCCTATATTTCTACGTTCTATATTTGTAAGAACCTCTTGAACAAAAGAGGCCTCTGTACCAGCAATACTATTTTGTGTAAAGAAGAAACCTATGTCTGTTCCTTTTTGAAAACCAGTATAAAACCCAGTAAGACGTCCCTTTACTATAGGTGATCTAAAAATATAACTTGCATCTACACTCTGTATTTGTTCTGACTCTAAGCCTATCACTACATCATTGTTTTGGCGAGCATTGCTAAAGCTATTTCGTATACCTGGAGCCACAGAATAATATCCAGCATTTACATCTAAGAGGTGACGTCCAGATAATTTATAAGTCGCACCAGCTTTAATCCCTCCGTTTGTAAACGAAAGTTTCTCACTAGGTCCAAAAGAGCGACTACCTGTAAAGTTTCCGTTCTCATAGAGACCGGTGCGCTGGTATGAAGTATTGCTTGCTGTACCAGATACATAAAAATCTACTTTATTATAAGTAAACTGTGCCTGTGCAAAGCCAGAAACCACGGTCGCATCCATATCATAATTATACTTATAGCGATCACCCTCTACTACTACTCTATTAGGGTTACGCACGTCACTCTGTGCAAGATCTCCATCTTGACCGTCTTGACTCTCACTTACAGAAAAGTTATCTATATCTAGAAAACCATCTCCACCTAGTAGGTCACTTACTTGTGCATAATTTTCGCTTTTTAATCCTCTATAGCTCACATTACCATCTATAGTAATTGCGTCTGTTACTTGAGAGTTAATAATCACGTTTGCACTAAGCTGTGTGTCATCTATCACATCGTCTTGAAGTATGATGTTAGAATTGCCTCCACTGGCATTTGCTTGATATAAAGAATTCCAGTCAAACTGACCATCATTTATAAAGTTCTGCTCTAGTAGGTATGCGTTCTGAAAATCATAAGCCGTAGGATTAGGATCTTGCAAAGCATAACTAGGCAATAGTTGATAATAGTTTGGCGCTGGATTTCTCAGGCTACCATTATCTACTCTACCACTTTTTATAGACCCAAACTGATAGCCTACATTTGTATTAACTGTAGTTTTATCATTTAATGTCCAGTAATGGTTAAGCATAAAAACAGGCTCTTCTATCTCGCGCTCTCTTGTATTACGCTTCTCACCATCTTGATAACCCCAAAAAGGATTATACGTTCTTCCTTTTAAGTCAAACTGCTCTTCTGTAATAGCTGTCGCTCTACCACGTCTGTTAGGCGTATAGAATCCCGTAAAGTTTAAACTATGAGCATCATTTATTTTTTTCTCAACAGAGAGATACATAGAGTTTGCATCATATAATGTTCCATCTTGAAATCCTTCTTCTCCAAAACGTCTTGCGAGTAGCACACTATAAGCCCAGCCATTATTATTGAGACCTGAGTTATAACTTGCCATTACTCTTCCTTGATATGAAGCGTTTGCAGCAGCATAAGATATTCTACCGCCTTCACGCTCTTGTGAAGCTCTCATCACAATATTAGTAACCCCAGCTAGACCTCCAAAACTATACTCACTAGGAGTAAGCCCCTGCGAAAACTCTCGATTGCGTTGTGCATCATTTAGTCCTCCCCAGTTACCCCATTGTGGTCTACCGTTAAACTGTTTATTCATCTCAATACCGTTAATGAGCACTTTGCCATTTGCATTGTCGAGACCTCTAGGTCTAAAAAAAGTTGCACTCCAGTCAAAAGCGGCTGCGCTTAAAAAAGCATCGCGACCAGCAGATAGAAGTCCTGAGACATTAAAATTCCCTAGATCATCATCACCACTGTTAAGATCATTATCAGAAAGTGAGATTAACCCAATTTGCTGCTGCTCTGCAGAGATGTCTACATCTAGTGTAATCACATCAAGATTGAGTGTTTGTCCAGTCGTAAGAATAATAGGAAGTCTCTTGGTTATAAAACCATTTTTTAAAACTAAAAGAATTTGATCTCCTTCTTGGGTTAAGTTGTTAAGTACAAATACGCCCATAGCATTTGTCATTGTTTCTGCAGCGCTCTTTTCAAGACGTAAAGTAACGTCTGGAAGCGGCTCAGAGGTGATAGCATCTATCACCGTACCTTTTATTTGTGTTTGCGACCAGGCTATGGCCGTTATAAACACACATAAAAGCGATAAAGTAAATTGCTTCATAAAAAATTGATGTTTTGGTTGTTTTTATTAAGAAACCGTTATGATTCTCGGCCAAAAGTAGGCAAAATAGAACATTTCAGTACCTTTGGCACGCTCTCTGCAAAAGAGTTTACAAAAAGATAACACAGATCTATTTTATGAAACTAAAAGTACTCGCCTTATCTGGTTTACTGACTGTTACCGCTTTCGCGAAAGCGCAACAAGACAAAACCTATCGTGCACATACCATTGCCTTTTACAATGTAGAAAACCTCTTTGATACAGAAAACGACCCCATCACTTATGATGATGATCGAACACCAGAAGGTAAAGATCACTGGACCGAAGAAATCTATCAAGATAAAGTGAGTAAGATGGCGCGCGTCATTTCAGAAATAGGAGCAGATGTAACAAATAATGCTCCCGCACTCATAGGCCTTGCAGAAATTGAAAATAGAAAAACGGTAGAAGCCCTAGCAAATGATCCAAAACTACTTGCTAAGGATTACGGCATTGCTCATTTTGACTCTCCAGATAGACGAGGTATTGATGTGGCACTTATGTATCAAAAAGCGCTTTTTAAACCGACTAACATTAGTAAGCACGAGCTGCTCATTTATGATAATAACGATTCTAGCAAGCGTGTGTATACGCGTGACCAGCTCTTGGTTTCTGGATTGCTGGATGGTGATATGATACACGTGATTGTAAATCACTGGCCATCTCGCTCTGGTGGAGAAGCACGAAGTCGTAAAAAACGTATCGCCGCTGCCGAACTTAATATGAAGATAATTGACAGTTTGCAGAGCAATGACCCTTATGCAAAGATCATTACAATGGGAGATCTCAACGACGACCCTACAAGCCCTAGTGTTAAGAAAACAATGAAAGCGTCTGGAAAGAAAGAAAAAGTCAAAGATGATATGCTTTACAACCCTATGGAGCCTATGTTTAAAAAAGGGATTGGTACACTCGCCTATCGTGATGGATGGAATCTTTTTGACCAGATCATTATAAGCGCACCTTTGCTTGACAAGGATTTTAGCTCATACCGCTACTATAAAGCCGGTATTTATAACAAGAACTACTTAAGCAATCCTAAAGGGCGTTATAAAGGATACCCCTACAGAAGCTTTGCAAATGGAGGCTACACAGGAGGTTACAGTGACCATTTTCCAGTGTACATCTATCTCATTAAGGAAGATCAATAAAAACATCTTATAACGGTTAATAAAAATGTCCGCAATCTAAAATAAATAGATTGCGGACATTTTTTTGTTTTAATCACGCTTTCGCGAAAGCGTAACACTATCCATATAAGGTATAGCCTAAAGGGCTATACTAAAACCACTGCGACCAAGGTATAATAGCAAGTACTGCAATTAAAGCAAGGGTATAAAATATCGCTATCTTCTTGAACTTAGGCGTAGAAAGGCGCTGCTTTTTATGTTTTGAGTACCCCACAGTAACAAGTACTACAGCAATAATCATAAGGAAAGGATGCTCTACCGCTAGCTGTCTAGCCTGGCTAGATAAACCGCCCATTCCGTTTGCCTTTATGGCTTGTAAACCATTAGGAGATACAAACCACAATACAAGACCTATGAGTAGCTGTATATGCATTGTAATAAGTGTAAACAGTGCTAGACTCATATCCTTACCTCCATACTCTTTTTTACCAAAGAATTTAGAAAGGGCATTTACTGTTGCAATAACAAGGACTATAAGGACTAAATACGCCCAATAAGAGTGGACAAACTGAACAACTGAGTACATATGATGTATATTTATTATGGTTGAGTGTCAAAGATAATTCATAAATATAAAAGCCGCTACTGTTTCCAGTAGCGGCTTTTTAAATTGCCTAAGCAAACAATTTATAATAGCTCTTAGTTAAAGATATAACGAAGACCTACTTGCATTTGCCATCTTGATGATTGTAATCCTGAATCATCAATTTGATCAACGTTTTTACCTATTACGTTTCCTGCATCATCAAACTCAAGTAAGCTCTCTACAAAGCTAAATACTGGCTGATCATCAGAAGTTGAAACTGTTTGTAATGGTGATACGTTAGATCCTACAAATTTACGTACTCCCCAATCTTTGTTGATAAGGTTTGTAAAGTTGAAGATATCTAAAGAGATCTGGAATGTATTTTTCTTGTCTCCAGTTTTTACATATATATCTTGTAAGAACTTAAGATCAACGATGTGATTCCAAGGTCCTCTTGAACCGTTACGCTCAGCATACTGTCCTCTACGAGTACTTAAGTAATCGTCAGACTCGATAAACTGGTCAAGTAACATCCATTGTCTAGCTTGCTCTGTTGCATCACCAGAAAAAGTAATTTCTGACTGGTTTGCTGGAACATAAATAAGAGCGTTATCACGTGAATCATCATTTAATAAATCACGTCCTTCTCTGTATGTAAAGCTATATGGTGATGACTGTGCTCCTTCATAGAAAAGACCTATTGTAGTTTTTCCTCCAAAGTCTCCACCGTACTCAATCTCGTAAGATGCGTTTGCAGAAATACGACTACCTAAAGCGAAGTCAGAACGAGATAATGGAATATCAGAGTTCTTACCATTTACAGTTTGAATTCCTCTCCACTGTGAACTGTTTTGAGAAGATGTACCATCAAAGATTTTTTCAGACTCTCCATAAGAGTAAGATACTTGTCCTTGGAAACCGTTCTGGATAGGCTTTCTAAGTGTAAACGTTGCGTTATAAGAAGACCCTTCGTTTGTGTTAGAAGCAAGGATGATTCTGCCATAAGTATCATCTATCTCATCACTACGGTTGTAGAATGGACGGTTATCTGCACCATCGTAGTTGCCTACTGGCCCACCTAAGTTAAGGTTCTCATAGTAAACATCTGTAAGTACATCATTATATAAGAAATCTGCAGATGCGATTAATCCCCATATAGGTAATTTTTGATCGATAGCGATGTTGTATTTACCTACTTGTGGAAGTTTAAAGTTCTTAGCAAATAGGTCGATGTTTCCACCTACTCCTCCAGAACCTGCAGCAACAACTTGTGTTTGCTGGTTTACATCTGCTTGGAAAGGCTCTCCGAAGATAAAGCTAAATCCACCAGTTACACCATTGTTGTTATAAGTACCACCTGGCCATACTAAAGGAAGTCTTGAAGTAAATACTCCTAATCCCCCACGTACTTGTGTTGTATTGTTTCCAAAAACATCCCAGTTAAATCCTAAACGTGGTGCAATATGAGCAGAAGCATCAACTCCTTGACCTACACGTGCTCCTTGTAAATCTTTACCTGCAGCAGTAAGTAAAGATACTGTTCTTGTATTAAAGTCATCATTTACAGTACCATCTTCCCAGTAAGGAATATCAACACGGATACCTCCAGTTACTTTGAAGTTTTCTGTTACTTGTACTTCATCTTGTACGTAGAAACCTAATTGAGAAGTTCCAAAATCTGCAGATCCAGCAGACTCATCACCTACAGCACCATTACCTACTAAAGAGTAACCGTGTTGAAAAACGTCTGCATCTTGACCAGTTAAGAACTGGTTAAGTCCAGAAGAAACTAAGTTTCCAGCATCATCAAATTGATCTTCAAAAGTGTAATCTCCGTAGTTAAAAGCAAAGAATAAGTTCTTTGCAGATGCGATCTCAAGGTTTGCACCAAGTGTTACAGCGTGACGACCAGAAAAAATCTGGAAGTTGTTGTTTATTGTAAAGATATCCTGCTCAAGTAAGTTTGCAGTAGAGAAAGGCTCAGACCCAAAAGAGATTGTACCTCCTCCATCTTGAATATCTACAGTAGGGAATGGGTTACCAGAAGGATCTCTATCATCCTTTACAGAAGTATATCCTATCTTAAGGTTGTTTGCATATTTAGAACCAAACGTAGAGTTTAATTCAAATGCAGTAGAGTATGTCTTAGTTTCAAAAAACTCAGATCCGTTTATGAATCCTATATTTCTTAACCCAGAATTACGAGCTTCAAGGTTAGTCGCCTCAACGATACCTTGACGTATAGATACTTTGTGGTTTTCGTTAATGTTCCAGTCTAAACGTAAGTTTATCTTGTCACTTTCTAAAGTTCTAGTATTGTTATCAAAAATCCCAGGATTATAACCATACTCAGACTGTAAGAAGCTAGCAAGGTTTGCGATATCTGCCTCAGAAGATCTTCCTTGATAGTTTGAGAATGTAAATGGCTGAGGAGTCTCATCATCTTGACGCTCGTAGTTTGCAAAGAAGAATAATTTATCTTCGATAATTGGACCTCCTATACGGATACCGTAAGTCTTAGCAGAAAATTCTGCAAGCTTCTCACGATCGTCACCTTCATTTGTTAAATCTACAGGAGTTTTACCTGCAAGGCTCTCGTTTCTTAAGAAACCGTATACACTACCTTCCCAGTTGTTAGATCCAGAACGTGTTACTGCGTTTACAGATCCTCCAGAGAATCCAGACTGACGTACGTCAAAAGGAGCAAGGTTAATTTGGAAAGACTCAATAGCATCTACAGAGAACGGGTTTACACCTGTCTGACCTCCGTTAGTACCTGACCCTGCAAGACCAAAAACATCATTGTTTACAGCACCATCAATATAGATAGCGTTGTAACGGTTGTTTTGACCACCTAGAGAGATAGAAAAACCATCGTTCCCTTCAGTAATTTGAGCTTGAGGAGTAACACGTGCAAAATCTGCAATCCCTCTAGATACAGAAGGAATAGTAGCGATGTCACGCTCTGTAATAGTAGTTTCTGTACCAGTTTTGTTTGTGTTAAACACACTGTTGTTAGATCCAGTAATTACAATCTCGTCAAGTGCATTTGCATTTTCTTGCATTGTCACACTTACTCTCTTAGTCTCTCCGAGACCTAAGTTAAAACCGTTAAGTGCATAATCTTCAAAACCTACATAAGTAATTGTAAGGTTGTAAGGACCACCTGATTTAAGGTTTGGTAAACGGTAAAAACCGTCAAAATCTGTTACTGCTCCATAAACAGAACCTGTAGGTACGTGTGTAGCTACAATGTTTGCCCCAGGTAATGGCCCTTCAGTGTTGTCTAGCACACGTCCAGCAATGGAACTTGTTGTTACCCCTTGTGCAAGTGACGAAGCTGTCACAAGAAACAAAGCGATCAATGATAAAAATGTAATTTTCTTCATGATATTTATTAAATAATTAGCAGTGCAAAATTAGTTTAATTTCCTAAGCACCAATATTAACTTAAGGTTAACTTATTTTCTTAAAGATTTGAAAAATTTGATAGAACTTAAAACGCCCTGAGATCAAGCTCTCAGGGCGTTTTACAACTACATCTTTTTATAAGAAAATTACTACAATTTATAACGCTCTAGTAATGTTCTAGTTGAGCTATCGTGAGAAGTCATTTTATCATCATTTATATCAGATAACACTTGTTTCGCAAGTTGTTTTCCTAGCTCTACACCCCATTGATCAAAAGAGTAGATATTCCAGATAACGCCTTGTACAAAAATCTTATGTTCATACATCGCTACTAATGCTCCAAGACTCTCTGGCGTTAATGCCTCACCAAGTATAGTTGTAGTAGGCTTATTACCTTCAAAAACTTTAAAAGGTGCAAGTTGAGCAATGCGCTCTGCATCCACACCGCTCTCCTTAAGTTCTTCAACTACTTGATCTTTTGTCTTTCCATTCATTAAAGCTTCTGTTTGTGCAAAAAAGTTTGCCATAAGCTTATCGTGATGACTCTTCTCCCCGTGCAACGATTTTTTAAAACCAATAAAATCTGCTGGAATCAACTTTGTCCCCTGGTGAATAAGTTGAAAAAAAGCGTGCTGGCTATTTGTACCAGGCTCTCCCCATATAATATTACCTGTTTCATAAGAAACACGGTCTCCATTGCGATCTACACTTTTACCATTACTTTCCATAATAGCTTGCTGCAAGTATGCCGGCAGTCTATGTAAGTATTGAGAATAAGGTATTACAGCCTCTGTCTCTACTTTAAAGAAGTTATTATACCACACACTAAGCAGTGCTGTTATTACAGGTAAGTTCTTATCAAAAGATGTGTTTTTAAAATGCTCATCCATTTTAAACGCGCCGTGTAGTAAGCCTTTAAAATTATCATACCCCACAGCAAGTGCAATAGAAAGTCCTACAGAGCTCCATAGTGAAAATCTACCTCCTACCCAGTTCCACATAGGGAATACATTATCTTTGGAGATTCCAAAGTTTGCAATAGCTTCTGCATTTGTAGAGACTGCTACAAAGTGATTTTTTACAGCACCTTCTCCTACTTTATCTACAAACCACTTACGCACGGTAGTAGCATTGCTAAGTGTCTCTTGTGTAGTAAACGTTTTTGAAACTATGACAAATAATGTGGTCTCTGGATCAAGATCTTTAATGGTTTCCATCACGTGGTCACCATCTACATTTGATATAAAGTGTGTGTTGAGACGTGTCTTATAATATTGCAAAGCCTCTACCACCATTACAGGTCCTAGATCAGAACCTCCTATACCTATATTTACAACATCTGTAATTTCTTTTCCTGTAGCTCCTTTATGCGCCCCAGAAATCACCTTTTCGGTAAAAGTCTGTATTGATTTTTTTACGGCATCTACTTCCGCTTTCGCGAAAGCGTTATCACTCTCATCACGAAGTGCGGTATGCATTACAGCACGCCCTTCGGTGGCGTTAATTTTTTTGCCGCCAAAAAAACTATCTATACCCTCTTGTAAGCCTACCTCTTGAGCCAGCTTGAGTAGAAGAGTCATTGTCTCTTCTGTGATTCTGTTTTTACTATAATCTACATAAAATGTATCCCAAAGAATTGAAAAATCTTCTGCACGCTTGTCATTCTTAAAAAGATCTGTAAGATGTGTATCTTTTATCTCCTCATAATGCGCTTGCAATTCTTTCCAAGCTGCGGTAGTAGTTGGGTTTATATTTTTCATTTTGTTGTATCTAGGTGATTATTGTAAAGCCTCTGTAGCTTCTTGCTCTTCTGTAATATCATCTTCGGCTTCTGTCATATAAGGAAGATTGTCTAGCTGTAATTGTAATGGTCTCTTTATACTGTCAAAAACTGGTAGTAGCTCCTCTGCCATAGGCTCTGACGCTGGAAGATCTTCTGAGAAAGGATCTACTTGTTTACCATTTTTCCAAAATCTATAGCACACGTGCGGTCCTCCAGAGTTACCGGTCATCCCTATAGTACCTATTACATCACCCTGTCTCACACTTTGACCTACTTTTGCAAGGCGCTTTTGCATATGCAGGTATTGTGTATCATAAGTACCATTATGGCGTATTTTTACATAGTTACCATTACCGCCGCGTCTTTCTGACTTAGTCACCACACCATCTGCAGTGGCTAAAATAGGAGTGCCTATGGGAGCGGCAAAGTCTGTCCCTTTATGCGGTCTTACTCTGTAACCGTAATATTTTATTCTTCTCTTTAAGTTATATCTAGATGACAATCTCCCATACTTGAGCGGACTTTTAAGAAAGGCTCTTCTTAGGTTTTCGGCATTTTGATCAAAATAGTCATAGCCTCCAGGCAGTGAGTCGTTTTCAAATCTATAAGCATAAATTTCTCTTCCCCTATGTTCAAACACGCAAGCCTTTATATTTCCGACTCCTGCGGGCACGGTGTCATTTACATATCGTTCATCATAAATCACCTTAAAACGATCACCTACATCTAGTTTATTGAAGTCTATAGTCCAGGCATAAATATCTGCCATTTTTATACTTACTAAAACGCTAGCACCTAGATCGTCAAAAGTAGATGAGAGGTTGCTACTTATTACTCCAGATACTTCACGCTCTACGATAGTAACAGGGTGCTTTTTTGTAGCAGCAGTCACATCATCTTCAAAATCTACAACGACATAATCTTCTTTATTTTGCTCATAAATAAAAACTTGAGCTGCCTCTAGAGTATCTTTAGATTTAAGCAACATATACGGCTTCCCTACACGTATACGACGTGTGTCAAACACATTTTTTACACTATCAGATATTTCTTGAATAGTGGCATAATCTACATTTGAGTCAAAGAGTATTTTACCAAAACTGTCACCAGACTGCACAGTATCTCTCTCTACCACATAATCATCAAGTACGTACCCGTACTCTTTGATCACTTCTGGTTCGGTTTCTAGAGTTTGATCTATAGGTGTTGAAGTAACATCTTGCTTCTCTCCACAAGAGAATAGGGCAAGGCTTAAAAATAGTGTAATGTAGAGGCGATAATAATTCACTAAAAGTATGTTGTTTTAAACATCCTTTCCCCAGTTTGCAAGCTCTTCTTCACTCCAGACATCTGGAAAGAAAATGCGACGCTGGTACTTAGGGTGCATATATTTGGTCCATTCACTGCCGCCTGTTGCTTCTACAACTTTTTTTCCATTATTGAGGTAATGATTTGCGGCGTGATAGTGTGACATCACCCAGGTTACATTTACCGTATAATCATAATGGCGCATTGCGTCTAGGAGCTTCTTATCTTCACGAGCTTCCTTAGGCAAGCTCTTAAAGCGGGCGTACAAATTTATGGTATTATATTCTTTTGTAAAGGCTACAAAGTCGTTTTTATATTTTGCCTCAAAGGCAGATAGTAAATATGACTTTTTACCCGTATTGTAATCTTTTCCGGCTGCTTGCCAGTACAAATGTTCTAACGCGTGCTCGTAAGGAGTATTGCGATCTATGCTTTCGCGAAAGCGGGCATCTATAAGGTTTATTAAGTCTGTACTTGCAAACTCTATCTTTCTGTACTGTGCACTTTGAAAACCACTTGCCGGTGTAAGTGTTTTTCTAAACTTCATATACTGCTCTATTTCCATCCCTTCTTGCATAATGCTAAAAGAGCTAGTGAGCATATCAAAATAACGGCTTATACGATCCAGACGAGAACTAAAGAAATCTACCGTAAGATCTGGGTGGTGAGCAACTTGCTCTATCTCCCATAGTATCATTTTAAATAGAAGCTCATTAATTTGATGATACATCACAAATACATTCTCATCTGGAAAGTTTGTGCGCGGTATCTGTAAACTTAAGAGTGCGTCTGTATGGATATAATCCCAGTAAGTAATTGGTTTACTTTGCAACAACCCCTCAAGATGATCGTCTAGATCTTGATCTATTTTTTCATACTTATCATCAAGCTGATTGATGATTTTTTCGATATCTGGCTGTATGGTTTTCTTCATTTACAATTGCGACTATAGAAGCTTAAGTTCTAACTCAAAAAATGATTAAAAAGTGTGTAGCTATAGTCTCTATCTTATTAAATGGCAATTTACAAAAATCCCTAGTCAAAGACTATCTCAAAAGGATACTTAAGGCCTTTATAAGCGTCCAGATCTGCCTTGAGTGACCCTACAGATAAGCTTGCCTTAATGCGCAAGGGTATTTTATTATCATCATCACTCACCCATATGGTGAGACTTTCTTGCTCTTTAAAAACTCTACCAGACTGCACGAGCGGTCTAAATACAAGCGTTTTTACTTTGCCAAATTTTGTTCTAATAGTCTCGCGCTCTAAAAATCGCATCTTAAAAGGATAGTTTTCTCCATCAAAAAACATCGTGAGATTAATCTCATCCCCCGCCTTTAACCCTTCTGTCTCTAGATTATTACGCAGGTAATACATTGCAGAGACCATATCTTGTATGCCTGGCTCTGTGTCTATGGTAGTTTTTTTATTATGCTTTAAGTCGTTTATGTGTGCTTTATTTGCTTGCTGGTCAAACTCTATCACCTTGTTTTTAGTATGGCCACCCTCATCTATTTTACGCAAGAATTTATAAGGTAAATCTGTCTTTTTATCTACCCAGCTCTCATAATAATCTTCTACGCCAAAGGCAAGACCTACAATACCTGTAGTCTCCCCAAAACCCTTTATGTGATGCACAGGCTTGCCATTAAACATCTCATCCTTAATATCTATAGTTGCATACCCACCCGTGAGCAATCCATAATGCACTCTAAATTTGAGCCACTCACCAGCTTGATACGAGTCATTGTGCGCTTTAGTTACAGGAGGATCTGGTATTTGCACAAAAGCTGTAGTTAAAGCAAAGACTGCCAGCAGGATACCTATTATTATATGTTTATTTTTTAATTTCATTTTCTGGGGTTATTTGGTGGTTATACCCTTAGAATACAATTGTTATTCCAAAAATAGGATAACAAAAAAACTTCGCCTTATTTCTAAGACGAAGTTTTCGTTAAAATATTGTGATTCTGAGTAGTAAAAGTAATTACGCTTTCGCGAAAGCGAACTTGTGAGATTCACGACCGCAGGGAGAGCGAAGCGGTAAAGCCTACTCAACACTACAAAGTACCACGCTGTGCCTGCTCTCTCTCGATTGATTCAAAAAGCGCTTTAAAATTACCTGCTCCAAAGCCTTTTGCCCCCATACGCTGTATGATTTCAAAAAATAAGGTAGGTCTATCTTGTAGTGGTTTTGTAAATATTTGTAATAAGTATCCATCCTCATCTGCATCTACAAGAATTGATAATTCTTGTAAACGCTCGATATCTTCTTTCATCACCTTCATATGCTCACCTAGGCGCTGTGGGATGTCATCATAATACGTTTGTGGTGGTGGCGGCAAGAACTCAATACCGCGAGCCTTAAGTTGTGCAACCGTTTTTATAATATCATCTGTTGCAAGTGCGAGGTGTTGCACTCCAGCACCTTCATAAAAATCTAGATATTCTTCTATCTGTGATTTTTTTGCTGCCTCTGCAGGTTCGTTTATTGGGAACTTGATGCGGCCATTACCGTTACTCATTACCTTACTCATTAAGGCAGAGTACTCAGTGTGGATTTGCTTATCATCAAAAGATAAAAAGTTTACAAAGCCCATTACGTCTTCATAAAATTTTACCCATTTGTTCATCTGGTTCCACCCTACGTTACCTACCATATGGTCTACATATTTAAGGCCTGTAGGTGACGGGTTGTAATCTGACTCCCAAACGCGATATCCTGGCAAGAATGCTCCATCATAATTTTTGCGCTCTACAAACATATGAACGGTCTCCCCATAGGTATAAATACCTGCTCTTACCGTTTCTCCCTGCTCATCCTTTTCTACAAAGGGTTCACAATATGACTTTGCACCTCGCTTTGTTGTTTCTTCATAAGCGCTTCTAGCATCGTCTACCCATAGGGCAACCACTTTTACACCATCTCCGTGTTTTACTATGTGGTCATTTATAGGTGACTTACTGTTAAGTGGCGATGTAAATACAAGACGTATTTTATCTTGCTTTACTACATAGCTCACCTCATCTCTAGAGCCCGTCTCTAGACCTTTATAAGCATATGATTGAAATCCAAAAGCAGTTTTATAAAAATGGGCAGCCTGCTTTGCATTGCCCACATAAAACTCTACATAATCTGTACCCAGTAGCGGAAGAAAATCTTGCGCTCCTTCAAAAATTTTTTCCAGTCCGTAGTCTACGGATTTTAAGTCTTTTGCCATATTATATATTTATTTACAAGTCTGTAGCACTAGCTCTTAACTTGTCTTTGTATTATTAATTTGTTGGTTTTTAATTTTTCGCGAAAGCGTAACCACCCTAGTGATCTAACCACGACTGGTAGTAACTCTCATCTGCAATACTCATTGCATCTTTACATACTTTAAGAGGCTTAAAAGTATCTACCATAACGGCAAGCTCTTCTGTACCTTCTTTACCTATACTCTTTTCGGCAG
>JAHDEV010000002.1:12388-18794 GCA_020628615.1 Dokdonia sp. | reverse complement strand
TCTACCATAACGGCAAGCTCTTCTGTACCTTCTTTACCTATACTCTTTTCGGCAGTGCCGGGGTGTGGACCGTGTGGTATCCCTGCGGGATGCAGTGAGATGTGACCTGCCTCTACATCTGCCCTACTCATAAAATCGCCATCTACATAATACAGCACCTCATCACTATCTATATTACTATGATTATATGGCGCTGGGATACTAAGTGGATGGTAATCGTACTTTCTAGGCACAAAACTGCATACCACAAAGGCATCTGTCTCAAAAGTTTGATGCACCGGCGGCGGCTGGTGTATGCGTCCCGTAATGGGCTCAAAATCGTGTATAGAAAATGCATATGGATAATTGTAACCGTCGTAACCCACCACGTCAAAGGGGTGAGAAGCATATACCATCTCAAAGATGTCATCTTGTTTTTTTACTTTAATTACAAAGTCACCTTTCTCATCATTAGTTTCTAACTCATATGGCTGGCGAAGGTCGCGCTCACAAAAAGGAGAGTGCTCCAGCAGCTGCCCAAACCAGTTGCGATAACGCTTAGGAGTATATATAGGCCTGCGAGATTCTACAATAAAAAGGCGATTATCTTCTGTATCAAAATCTATTTTATAAATAACACCACGTGGTATTAAAAGATAGTCTCCATATTTAAAGTCAAGATTACCTAGATGAGTTCTGAGTTTACCTGTTCCTTTATGAACAAAGATAAGCTCATCTGCATCTGTGTTTTTATAGAAGTACTCTTGTGTGCGTTCTTGGGGAGCAGCAAGTATAATAGTACAATCACTGTTAGTTAAAACGGGTTTTCTACTCTCCAGATAGTCTTTTTCTGGTTTGATTTGAAACCCCTTAAAACGGTATGACTGCATATTATTCTCGCGAGCAATTTCTGGCTTTACAGAGTATTGCTTGCGTATCTCCTTAACCTGTGTAGGTCTGTGTACGTGATAACTATTTGTACTCATCCCGTCAAAACCTATCGTACCAAAGAGTTGCTCTGAGTATAGGGTACCATCTGGTTTACGAAACTGTGTGTGACGTTTATGTGGGATCTCTCCCAGCTTATGATAAAAAGGCATTTTTATAAAATTTAGATTGTCTTAAAGTTACTCAAAATTCAAGTAAGACATCTATTCAGGGTCCCTCTTTATGAGGAAATTAAGAAGTAGTGGTAAGTATATCCAGCCCTGTGCGTTCATAGGTGTAAAGATATGGGTTTTTTACGCTTTCGCGAAAGCGTACTCAAAACTACTAAAACCCTACTACTTAAGCGCCTCAAAAACACCCTGAGCAAACTGCCTTGCGCTTGCTGGGGCATTACGTATCCATAATTCTGGCTCTACGATTTCTAGTTCACCTAAAAGAATGTCTCCATTTTTACTCCAGAGTATATCTGCTCTTCCATATGCTGGCATAGTGTTGCAAGCTTTAAAACAATCTTCGGCAAAGGTGATTTCTTCTTGTGTAGGTGAGTAGGGATGTACCGTACCTCCCCAATCATCTTGCACGCGATAGTCACCTTGTTTAGGTTTTTTAAGAATGGCGTGGGTAAACTTCCCATTAAAAACCATAAGTGAGGCCTCACCACGAGAGGAAATAGTGGGCACAAATGGCTGGATGAGCATATCTCGCTCTGCTACTAGATTTTCAAAAACCTCTTCATAGTCTGCTCGCTCAAACTCGAGTACCTTATGCGTGTGAAAGGCACCGCCAGCAATAGCAGGTTTTATCACCACATCTTGCCAGTCACGTTCTAAACAAACCTCAGCAATTGATCTGTAAGAACCTGTATCTACATATTCAGTAGGCACTATAGCGACACCTTTATTTTGTAAATCTTTAAGGTAGTGCTTATCTATATTCCACTGTATGAGGTCATAGGAGTTAACAAGTTGTGTCTTTGTTTTTACAACCTCTAACCAAGCTGAAAACTCCTCGTAGCGCTCAAAATAATCCCAAATAGTTCTAAAAACCACGGCTCTAGTTTGTGACCAGTCATACTGAATATCATCCCAAGCGGTACAATGTACTTTTAGACCTAAATCTTCTAGTGCTTGAGTAATAAGCTTTCTTTCGTCAAGAATATTTTGCTCGTAGGTGGTGATTACTTTTGGGTTAAGATATTTCTGGCAAGTAAGGATGGTTACATCTACGGTGTGAGCGCTCATCTTGATCTATTGTTAATGTATTATTCTTAAAATTTTCTGTCTGGATGGAGCATATCTAAAACAACACTTGATGTTTTATTATCTATAATTTCTTGTACTAATTTACCTGTACTAGGCCCTAGTGTCCAACCCATCATAGCGTGACCAGTCGCGATTGTAAGGTTATCACACTTAGCACTTTTACCTATGTATGGCATCCCATCTGCAGAGACAGGTCTAAGGCCGCACGCGGCGGCTTCCTTTTCTTGTGATGTAATATGCACCTCTGGGAAGTACTTGTTTACTCCCTGGGCTATTGCCTCTACTCGTGTTTTATTAATAGTGTGATTAATACCAGCAATCTCCATTGTTCCGGCAAATCTAGTAAAACCATTCATAGGCGTGATAGCTACTTTTGCTTCGGCAAGTATGGCTGGATAGGTAATTCCGGTGGCAGTTTTAGTCTGTATGCGATACCCTTTTCCGGCTTGTAGCAGTAGGTTAATGTTAAGCTTTCGCGAAAGCGTACTTGTCCAGCTACCAGCAGCTAGCACAAACTCATCTGCCGTGAGCACTTCTTTATCTGTTTGTACACTGGTTATCTTACTGCCAGCAGTTGTCATATCAAGTACTTTTTCTTCTTGCCTAATAACGACTCCCTCACGTAACAAATATGATTTTATCTCCTCCATAAACTCACCGGGTGTGCTATGATGGTCACACTCAAAGTAGGAAGCTCCTACGATATCTACCGCAGTTTCTGGCATCATTTTTTGTACCTCTTGGGCCGTTATTGTTTTTGCTCTAAGGCCTTCTTTACTTGCGATTTGCACTAACTCATCTTCGTGATGTAAGGCTTTTTCTGTCTGGCAGAGCATTAACAATCCTTTTTTCTCAATATGAAATGAGAAGCCCTCTTCTTTTTTTATCTGGTGATAGAGATCTCTGCCCATAACCGCCATTTCTCTCATTACCGGTATGGAGCGATGTACGTGATTTTGATTACAAGACCTATTAAAAGCAAGAGACCATTTTAAGAAGTCTGCATTAAGTCGTGGCTTTATATACAGCGGACTCTTTTTATTAAACATCCACTTTACGCCTTGCTTCATAACCCCTGGAGCTGCAAGCGGAATTAAGTGACTGGGCGACATATAACCGGCGTTTACATAACTGGCTCCATCACTCATTTTAGATTGATCTATAATGGTAACCTGATGTCCAGCCTTGTGTAGAAAATAAGCGCAGCTCACTCCTACAATGCCTCCTCCTATTATGATAATATGCTTTGCCATAGTCAAGACCTTTTGCGTTTTCTAAATTACCGAAAATCCGAAAGCATACGGATCTTCTTCATCTATCGTGATTGTATTATGACCATAAATACGTGCCCAGCCTTGTATACTGGGTATGACTGCTTTATACGCTCCCACCACTGTCTCTTGCTCAACACGACCTATAAAAGTAGAGCCTATAAAACTCTCGTGGGTGTATGCCTGCCCTACCTCTAGCTTTCCTTTTGCATACAGTTGTGCAAGCCTCGCAGAAGTACCAGTACCACACGGACTGCGATCTATAGCTTTATCTCCATAAAAAACGGCGTTACGCCCATCTGAAGCGGGGTTAATAGTATCACCCGTCCATAACATATGAGTGACATCTCTTATGGTGTCATTTTCTGGATGTATAAATGCACTGGGGTATTTGTTATTAATACGCTCCCGCACCACCTGGCTCATCTGGATAATCTGGCTAGCTGTAAAATCTTGTACTCCTGTAAAGTTTTTTTGAGGGTCAACAATGGCATAGTAATTACCTCCATAGGCAACATCAAAATGTATTATACCCAGCTCTGGACAATCTATCTCCAGATCTGTAGCAGCGAGATATGATGCTACATTAGTAAGGCGAACCCAGTCTACTTTATTCTTAGTTTTTTGATAAGCAATTTCTACTAAGCCTGCGGGGGCTTCCATTTTTACTACACCTTCTTTTTTAGGTATAATGAGCCCTTCTTCTATGGCGATTGTTATTGTACCTATCGTGCCGTGACCGCACATAGGCAAGCATCCAGATGTCTCAATAAACAAGATAGCAACATCGTTTACAGGGTCGTGAGGAGGGAATAATATACTGCCACTCATCATATCGTGCCCTCTAGGCTCAAACATCAAGCCCTTGCGTATCCAGTCATATTCTTTTAAAAAATGCTGGCGTTTCTCGCTCATCGTTTTGCCCGTAAGTTCTGGACCTCCTTGAGCTACCACTCGTACTGGATTACCACACGTATGTGCATCAATACATTTAAAAATATGTTTCATCACTTATGATTCTCATATGTTTTGACTAGTGTGAGGTTAGCTATAAATTAATTAAATTACATAGGGGTAAAAGGCATAAATGCTAGCTTAACCCTACACTGTCAATTACTTTTTTGTATCCAATCTTTTACTCTTCGGTCTAAAATAGCCAGAGTTACTGTACCCTGTTCTAAAATAACCTCGTGAAAATCTCTTATATCAAAACGACTGCCCAGCTCTTTTTCTGCAAGCGTTCTTAGTTCTCTTATTTTGAGTTCACCCATTTTATATGCTAGTGCTTGCCCTGGCCAGGATATATATCTATCTGTTTCTGTTTGTATCTCGTGTAATGACAATGCTGTATTTTTTGACATAAAGGCTACTACCTCTTCACGAGTCCAACCTTTTGCGTGTATACCAGTATCTACAACTAACCGGCACGCACGCCACATCTCATAAGTAAGTTGACCAAAACGCTCATACGGTGTTGTATACATACCCATCTCTGCTGCCAGATACTCACAATATAAGCCCCAGCCCTCGCCATAGGCATTTACATACATATTACGCCTAAACTGAGGAATACTATCACCTAACTCTTGATTAAGTGCTCCCTGTAGGTGATGACCCGGCACAGCCTCGTGCACAGTAAGCGATGGTAATGTGTATAGAGTTCTACTAGGTAAGTCATATGTGTTTACCCAGTAATAACCTGGGCTCGTGCTTCCCTTTGGGCTACCTACATAACGCCCTCCAGTATACTTAGGCGCAATTGCATCTGGTACTGGTGCTACACCATAGGGCTTGCGTGGCAATGTTTTAAAAAATCTAGGCAGTTGCGCATCTGCACGCTTTGCCATATCACGTGCAATCATTAAAAGTTGCTCAGGAGATTTGGCATAAAACTGTTCATCTTCACGCAGGAATTTTAAAAAATCTGCAAAACTTCCTTTAAAAGCTACTTCTTTTATAATCTTTTCCATCTCGCTTTTTATGCGAGCAACCTCTTCAAGTCCTTTATTATGAACAGCATCTGCCGTAATATCTAGTGTGGTATAATAACGTATTCGGTTTTGATAATAGGCGTCTCCATTAGGGGTTTCAGACACTCCTATGGTAGTACGTGTGTTTGGGAAATATTCATTTTCAAAAAAAGCCTTTACACTTTTAAATGCTGGAACCACACTGTTTTCTATAGCCAGCTTTGCTGCAGTTTTTAAAGCATCCTTCTGCTCCTCTGTGATTGATTCTGGAAGATTTAAAAAAGGTGTGTAGTAAAAACTGTCTTTATAATCTGCAACAATTTGTGAGTTATAAGTACTCTCATATCCCTCAAAAATAACCCGCGGCTGCGACACGCCTTTTTTTATTCCTTCTCTTAGTAATGGCACATACTGATTTACCACCTCTGGTAAAGCATTTAACTTGTCAAGATACTTTACCGCTTGGTCGTATGAGGTGATGGGCCGCACCATATAGTTCCAACTGCTATGAAAACCTGAATCAGACAGTAGCGGATTTAAAAAGCGTTCATACTCATAGTAGTCTACGGTTTCTTGCAGCTTAAATTTTAATAGCTCGAGCGATATCCTTTCGGTTTCTGACAAGGTTTTTGGCGAGATGGTGTTAAGTTTTTTGAGTTGCGCTTTCGCGAAAGCGGACTCTTTCTCAAATCGCTCTTTTGAAAACACCCCCAATGGATGCACTTCCTTGCTACCCTCGTTCCATTTAAAACTTTGTGACGCCTCAATACATTGCTTGAGCTGCTCTGTAGCAGTTTGTGCAATAGTCGTTATAGACATAAAAAAGGCTATCACCCACACTAAATATCTCATATTATTTTAAATAATCTGGCAATAGAGCCGTTGGAAAATCTTGAAAACTAAATGGTCTCACCCATCTCATAATACTATGGTTACCCACTGCCGTAAATCTACTATCTGTACTTGCAGGATAAGG
>JAHDEV010000002.1:0-12288 GCA_020628615.1 Dokdonia sp. | reverse complement strand
CCTACTACTTTAAGAGATACACTCTCTTGTGCTTTTATCTCATTTTTACTTTTCTCATATCCTTCTTGTATGCGAGTATGAAGCATACAGCCACCGGGAGTGGCCTCAAGATGTTTGGCTAGAATTTCTATAAAATGTGTTGTCTCCTCGCTCTTTACTGTTATAATAAGCCCTGGATTTGTGCAAAACTGTCCTACGCCTTGCGTGATAGAAGCGGCATAGGTCTCGGCTATTTGACCTGCTCTTTTTGAGATTGCCCGTTGTGTTATTACAACTGGATTAATACTTCCCATCTCTGCAAAAACCGGAATAGGAGTCTCTCTAGCTGCAGCAAGATTATATAATGCTCTCCCTGCGTGGTGACTGCCTGTAAAACCTACTGCTGCTATACCCTTATGTTTTACAAGTTGTTCTCCTACCTCTTTACCACTACTATTAAGGTTAGAAAAAACCCCTTCTGGCATTGCCGTCTTTTGTGCTGCTTTTGTTATTGCTGTCGCCACCATCTCACCTGTGCCGGCGTGCATAGGGTGCGATTTTACAATTACTGGGCATCCTGCTGCAAGTGCGCTTGCCGTATCTCCCCCAGCGGTAGAAAATGCCAGCGGAAAATTACTCGCTCCAAAAACCACTACTGGCCCCAGCGGTATGTATGTCTTTTTTAAATTACCATCTTCATCTTGTAATAACGGCAGCCTCCAAGTGTCATTTTTTACAAGTTCTGCAAACATTCTTAGTTGGCCTAGCGTTCTACCCCTTTCGCCTTGAGCGCGCCCTTCTGGAAGACCACTTTCTTGCATATACATAGTTATAAGGTCTGAGCCTAATGCCTCAATCTCATCTGCAATGGCCTTTAAAAAGCTTGCGCGTTTTACACCAGGGAGTTTACTATATGTACTAAAGGCGTGAGCTGCTAGGCTACAAGCCTCATCTATTTCTAACTGAGTGGCTTCATAAAAAACTGTTGGGTTATCGCTATTAGTCACAGGGTTCGTCGTCTTGTACGTCTTTGCCCCCTCTGCAGATTGTTTATACCCTATTTGATTTTTACCTGTAATCATTATGCTTTTATAGTTTTAAGGTGCGCTACAACATTTACTGGTTTATGAGCCACGGTTGTAGATGCTGGATATTTTATTAATAACTCTTTAGGCCTAATGGGACGTTTTTGAAATCCTCCTCCACAATTAGGACATACTTCTTTTAATAGCTCTGTGACACAAGTGAGACAAAAAGTACACTCAAAGCTACAGATCATCGCATCATCAGATTCTGGTGGTAAGAGCACATTGCAGTGTTCACAAGAGGGTCTTAGCGCAAGCATTAAAGATTTTTATAGTTAGGTAAAATAGGCCTTGTAGCTATTCCTTCTTTTATAATCTTGAGCACGTGCTCTCTTTCTTCTCCAAAAAGGGGTAACCTAGGTGCTCGCACATTTTCTGTACCTATACCTGTATGTACCTCGGCGAGTTTTATGTTTTGTACTAATTTAGGGTTTATATCTAACTCTAGTAAGGGTAAAAACCACCTATAGATAGCAAGTGCTTCTTGTATCTTTCCTGCTTTTTGTAACTCGTAAATAGCGACCGTCTCTTCTGGAAAAGCACATACAAGTCCGGCTACCCAACCATCTGCACCCATAAGCAATGACTCTAGAGCAAGTGTGTCTACACCTGTCATAATTTTAAGTCTATCGCCAAAGTTATTTTTAATGCGCGTCACGTTTGATATATCTCTCGTGCTCTCCTTAACTGCCTGTATGTTATCGTGTTTTAGTAACACCTCAAACATTGCTAAGGAAACCTCAATTTTATAATCTACCGGGTTGTTATAAATCATAATAGGCAGTTTTGTACTACTAGCCACCTCACTAAAGTACTGTATCACTTCTTGATCTCCCGCCTTATATCGCATAGGTGGCAACATCATAAGGCCGCTTGCACCGTCATCTTCTGCCTTTTGAGCAGCGGCAATAGCACCCTTTGTAGACTGCTCTGCAATATTTATCATCACAGGTACTTTACCATCTACATAAGCTACGGTCTCTTTTGTAAGTGTGCGCTTCTCGTGATCTTCTAGTGTACTTGCTTCTCCTAGTGTACCTCCTAGTACTATGCCGTGTACTCCAGCATCAAGTTGTGCTTTTATATTTTTTGTAAATGCTGGTATATCCAGCTCATCAGTATCAGTAAACTTGGTTGTAACAGCTGGCATTACACCTTTCCACTCTATCGCCATACTTTAAATTTTTTATCAAAGATAGCCGTACGACAACCTCTAGATTAAATACTGTTTTATCCATTACTAACTGTATATTATCCAAATATTAAGTTCTTATGTCATTATCAAGCAAAAAAGTATCTTAGCGATATGAAAGTGTTGCCTTTTAAAATACCCAAGCCTACTAATGCTGCCATACTTTTTCAAGTTGATGAAGGCGTGTTATACAACTCGCTTCATAATCACGAAGAGGTGCAAATAAGTTTTATAAAGGAGGGGTCTGGGACACTCTTTGCGGGAGATGCCATCCATTCTTTTGCAAAGGGAGACATTATAGTTTTGGGTAGTCACCAGCCGCACGTTTTTAATAGTGATGGTAAGAAGGCGTTAATGCATACGGTGTTTTTTAGTCTTGCCTCCTTTGGTAAAACATTCTTGGCTCTAGATGAAGGAAAAGGGATTGTAGACTTTTACGCTTTCGCGAAAGCGGGATTTAAAACCTCCATAACACCAGATATCGCTGCGCTTTTTAACTACATCGCCACGGCAAAAGGCATCTATAAACTGGGCTATTTTATAGATATTATAACCGCGCTCAAGGTGGTGAAACACACGCCCCTATCTGAATTTATATACGAACGCCATATCTCTGAAAAAGATGGAAAACGTATGAGCGCCATCTTTGACTACACCCTAAACAATTATCACCAAGACATTACTCTAGCACAACTTGCCACTCTCACAGCACTCACACCACACGGCTTTTGTAAATATTTTAAACAGCGCACAAATAAGACGTATTTTACGTTTCTTACTGAAGTACGTATCTCAAAGGCCTGTACTTATCTTGCTACAAATAGCGATCTCACCATAGGTACTATAGCAGACCTATGCGGCTATAAAACGTTATCTCATTTTAATAAAAGCTTCAAATCTATAAAAGGGGTTACTCCCACAGTTTTTAGAAAAAGAAAATGACAAAACCTCAAACTCGCTGGTTATATTTTTTATAATTATCTTAAGACGATAAAGTGTTAAATACACATATCTTTACGTAAACAACCAAGACCACATACAGATGATAGATACTCCTCTGCGCATACTGATTGTAGAAGACTTAGTGTCTGACGCTTTTTTAGTCCAGAAGCAAATAAAGAAGTTTTGTACAAATGTAGAAATTAGTATTTCTGACAAGGAACTCTCGCTTGCGGTGGCTCTTAAGCAGTTTTTACCAGACATCGTGATAAGTGATTTTAACTTAGAAGGTTTTACGGGCTTTGACGTTATAAAGCAGGTAAAAGAATTTAATAAAGAGATTCCAGTCATTATCATCACTGGGAATCTTAATAATGAAGAAAAAGCTGCCGAACTTATTATGAGTGGCGCTTCTGGTTTTTTCTTAAAAGAAAATCTCCAGAACTTACAGCAAAAATTACTTCCTCTTTTTGAAAAATTCATCTCAGAAAAGCAAGAGCTTATTAAACGCCTAGAGAGACAACGTGAGAAGGATGCAAGAGAAAAAGAGCTTACAGACTACTTACGTCATCACGACTTTGAAGCCTATGAGCATAAAGAAGCCATCTTATCGCTTAAAGAAAAAGTGCTCAAGTTTTTATCTATAAGTTAATGGATACAACGCAGTCTAAAAATATTGTAAGGTCCTTATACCTAAGCTTTTTTTCTACCCTAGCAGTCATCTTGCTTATAGGCGCGCTTTACCTGGCATCACAATACTCACAAAAATGGATTGTGCATACTAATGAAGTAAAAGCTCAAATACATAGCGTATCAGAAACCATACTTAAAGCCGAAACTAAGCTAAGAGGTTATCTCATAAGTAAAGATCCCGACTATCGTGTAGACTACAAGGTAGAAGTCGCAAAGCTCAATGAGCGCTTAAATGCTCTAGAAGAAAAAATAGAAGATGATTCCGTACAGGTTAAAAACCTAAAAAAAATGCGCAGCCTGCTTAACCAGCGCATTATGGGAATGAATGATAATCTAGACAACTATATACTACGCACTCCAGAAGAAAACAGAAAAAAATCTGGTAGAGCAGAAACGCTTCAGCTCATAGAAGATATTGAGCGTATGAAGAATGTAATGCTCATAGAAGAAAATGAAATTTTAAAAGATCGCAAGTCTACATACGATAACATCTATGTTTTAAGTCTTATAGCACTCGTAATAGCATTATTACTTATGTTATATAACGTATATGCTGTAAAGAAGCGTCTTATACCTCTCTTCTCAAGACTAGCCGAAAACAATGATAAACTTATTGAACTTGTTCACTCTAGAGATGATGAGATTGCCCTCAAAGAGGCACAAATGGCAATGAATGAGGATCTCATACACGAGATGGAGAATAAGAATAAACAACTCAACCAGTTTGCATATATTGCCTCTCACGACTTACAAGAACCATTGCGTACAGTAGATAATTTTATAGACCTTTTTGAAGAAGATTATGCAGACAAGCTAGATGGAGAGGCTGCCACTTACTTTGGCTTTATAAAAGGTGCTACTTCTCGTATGAAAACACTTATAACGGGTCTCCTTAACTATAGTAGACTAGGTAGATCTGGAACACGTTCTAAAGTTGAATTATCAAAACTACTAGAAGAGATTAAAATAGATCTTGGATCTAAAATAGAAGAGACCAATACTATAATTACTCACGATAATCTACCTGTTGTAACAGGGTATCCAGTAGAGCTAAGACAGCTATTTACTAACCTTATTACTAATGCTATAAAATTTACCCCACCAGAGCGTGATCCAAAAATTCACATAAGCGTGAGCTCAACAAAATTATACTGTAAATTTCAAGTAATAGATAATGGATTGGGGATAAAAAAAGAACATCTAGAGAAAGTGTTTAATATGTTTACCAGACTTCATAGTGCAAAAGATTATGAGGGCACAGGCATAGGTCTCGCTTTCTGTCAAAAAATTGTAGAACTTCATAAAGGTAAAATAAGCGTATCATCTACTATAGGTGAAGGAAGCACATTTACTTTTACTTTAAAAAAATAACCATATGCAACCACTAAGAGAGATATTACTTATAGACGATTCTGAGTCAGATAATTTTGTGCACTCAAGGGTCATAAAAAAAGCAAAGGTTACTGCAAAAGTGACAATAAAATACTCTGGTGAAGAAGGGCTAGAATACCTAAAAACATTAATAGATGAGGACTACCCAAAACCTGACCTCATATTTTTAGACATTAATATGCCGGGTATGGATGGTTTTGAGTTTTTAGAACATTATGAAAATCTAGAAATTAACCAGAAAGCAGGTGTTGTTATTGCAATGCTCACGACCTCAACATCACCTGTAGATAAGCAAAAGGCTGAGAAGTATCCTTTACTGTGCCATTTTGATAATAAACCACTCACAAAAGAGAGTCTAATGAAGATACTGCGAGAGCAATTTCCTGGAAGATTTGATGACTAATTACCCTTAACTCGTTCCCATAAATCTACGAGTAGCTTCTTTCCATTTTTTGGTGTAGGCCGGTCTTCAGTGGCGGTTATGGTACCATCATTTTCTGTAATAAGGTATCTAAACACAAACTGACTATGATTTTCATCATTTGTAATAAGACCAAAACGGAGGTCATTATACACCCAGCTCTCTTCCTCTTTTTCTAAAATGTACCATCCTTCAGAAATGGCAATGAGACGTTGCACCTCATCTCTCTCAATCCACTTTTGGGCTTGCGCTCTTTTTTTAGGAAACGTTTTGTAAACTATAGGCTGAGAGTCAAAAAATGAGTAGTCACCTATAAGGTAAGCATCCTGGGTATCGACATTAATATTCCATAAAACCGTGTTGAGCGGCGCAGGTCTGGTTGAGATTTTAGTATAAGTGATTCCTTGCTCTTGCAATGACGCTTCTACTTTATGGTTTACTGCAAATTTTATAAGAACTGTAAATAATAAATAAGCCGTACTGAGATAAATACCTAGATTATTAGTACGCTTTCGCGAAAGCGTACCTCTACCCCTTGTTGCCGCCGCAATAACACATATGAGAAATGGTAGTGTATATAAAGGATCTACCACAAAAATGCTATTAAAAGCAACTCTCCAATGAAAGGGCCAAAATATTTGTGTTCCCCAAGTTGTAAAGGCATCTAAAAGTGGGTGTGTAAACAGGCCCAAAAAAAAGAGCTTAGACCAACCCGTCCAGCCTACATCTGGTCGCTTTTTGATCTGATGGACAAGCCACCCAAAAAACGGTGCCGCTATGAGTGCAAAAACGATGCTGTGGCTAAAGCCTCTGTGCATCTCTGTTGCCGTAATAGTATCTGTAAGATATCTCCACACCACATCTAGATCTGGTATGGTACCAGCTATGGCTCCCCAGAGCATTGCTTTATTACCTACTTTTTTACCTAAAACAGCTTCTCCTACGGCTGCACCCAGTACTATCTGAGTTAGACTATCCACTTTTGCACTGTTTGTATTAATCTACTATACCCATCTTTTTGAGTAGAAAACTTGCATTCATATTTTGACAAATACCTTCCTTAAAGGTGTAGTCAAAAAATAGCTCATCATCTATAATCTGTGCATCAAAGTAGTAGTTCTTTACCTCTGCAAGATCATTTGCGGCCTCACACAGACTTAAGTCGTGAGTTGCTATAATACCCGTTGCTCCATTACCTACCAGCTTGTCTATAAACTTACGGGAGCCAGCAGCTTTATCTGTACTATTTGTTCCTTTTAGAATTTCATCTAGTATGATAAAATAGCGCTCGTGTACAATCTCATCTACTATAAACTTAAGGCGCTTGAGCTCACTAAAGAAGTAACTCTCATCATCTGTAAGGCTATCTGTGGTGCGCATACTAGTGATGAGTTTTATAGGTTTATAAACTGCCTCACTGGCACAAACAGGTAAGCCTATGTTGCTCATTACAATTTGTAAAGCGACGGTGCGTAAAAAAGTACTTTTACCAGCCATATTTGCTCCTGTAACTATAAAAAACTCGTCATCTTTTATAGTAATATCATTAGTCACAGCAATGGCAGGATCCAGCAGTGGGTGTGCTGCTCCTTTTACATTTAGAGTTTCACCAGAGGACACAATCTCTGGAAAAATGTGATGACTGTGATTAAAGGTATAATTACCCAAGCTATTGTAAGCATCAAAAAATGATATCACCTCAAACCAGTCATTTACCGCCTCACGATGTGTGGTAATCCAGTCTTCTATCTTGTAAACAACACCTATATCACGCAGAAAAAACCCATTAGTTATAAGTCCTACTAATATATTATTACGTTGATCTAGGGCATCAAGGTGCCTTGAGAATTTTTTTAAAATACCAGAACTTGCTTGTGCTTCTGTAATAACTTTTTCTCTTTTATTTTTAAGAAGTGTACTTGTAAACTCTTGAGCTTCTATCTCTGCAAGTAAACTTGCATATTGAGTAAATGTGGTCTGTATATCACTTGTATGCGCCGAAAGTAACCCGATGTTTTTTACATATCGCCCACTTATTAATAGACCAATTCCAAAAATGACAAACACCCACCAGCCGGCAATAAACCCTAAAAAATAAGCTCCAACTACTGCGAGCGAAATTACAGAAAAGACCTTTGTAAAAACTTTCATCATACTAGGCACAAAAGAGGTATACTCTTGTAACCAGCTTACAACAGCCTGCGCAGAGACATCTGTTTTTACAAGCGATGCAATAGCTCCATATCTAAGTCTCCAGGTGGCAAGTATACTAAGTTCCTTTACGGCTTCTTGCTTCTTTTTAATCTCTAATGTATCATTAGAGAGCATCATCTCTGCAAGTCTTGCAGAGCCACTCTGTAGCGCTGTACGATTAAAGTATTGATAAAAAGAACCACGGCCAAAAAGGTCTATGTCTTGACTATATAAATGTTCCGGATTATGAAACTCACTCCCATCTGGCAAATCTGTAAAATCTCTCACTAGTACTTTAAGCTCTACTTCACTACGCGCTATTAGTGCTTTAAGGAGATCTCGCTCGTACTGCAACTTACTATGACGCCCCACTAGTATCACAAAAGCAACGATACCTAACACAATACAACCTATAAGCAATTGTGTATTACCTATACTAAAGTATATACCAGCTACAGTAGCTATAAAAACGGCAAGACGCACAGTACTTGACACATTGAGTTTTGTCTTGACTTTAGATAATTCTTGACTGTGTTGTGTTATTTGTTCCTTATAAAAGGTAGTAGGTGTATTCATATTATAGCGCCTTTAACTCGGCTTGAAGTTTTTTTGTCATTTTTGAAACCACTAGGTTATATGAGTGGTCTGTAAGCTCAATAAGTAACGAGACAGGTAGTGACTCTAGTACACAGGTGTTCCAGTGTGTTTTGTTCATATGCCAGCCAGGAGTAATGGCGCCATCGTGCATCTCGCGTAACTCAAGAGCTCGCTCTGGATCACATTTAAGGTTTACAGCTAGAGGCACTCGCTCTAGGCCACATACGGCAAACATCTTACCCATTACTTTAAAAACAAGTGTGTTTGCATCAAAGGGAAACGCTTCTGTTACGCCTTTTTTACTCATACAATATTCTCTAAAGGCCTCAATATTCATCCCTTTTTGATATATGCGATTTTACGTTCTTGGGGCGTGAGTGGCTCAAACCAAGTTTCCATAAATTCAAAATCTGATGGTGAAACGTCAAATTGATATGTCGCTCCTTTTTCTAGGTTGCGATGCTTCACACGCTGCTGCCTCACTTCTTTATCTATATCTAAAAAGTGTAACTGGAAAGGGATTTGTTGCGCTTTCGCGAAAGCGTAAAAACGTGCTCTTCTAGCTGCTTTTGCAAATCCTAAATCTAGTATAGCTGGCGTACCTGCCTCGTGTAACTGGATGATAAGTGACTGTATCATCTCATCGCTGCGATTAATACGTTCTAAAAACCAGTCTACACCATCTGTCTCTTTCTTGTCGTCTAGAAAGAGGGTTTTGTTCCAGTGATCTATAGAAAATATCACGCCGTTTACTTCTTTTTTAAGGGCAAGGGCATAGGTGGTTTTACCTGCGCCTGTATTACCTGTAATGAGGTGTATCACTAGACTTCTATTTTAGGTTTACTCGTTGTAACGTCAGATATTTCTAGTGATGAGTAGTCTAGTTTCCACCCTATGGTTTCTACTAGTTTTTGCATTAATTGTACCGTCTCTAGAGCTTGTGACTTTGCTTCTTCATACAAACCACTTTGTGGTATTTTATCACGTATGTGCTGCTTTGCTTCCCTATTAATCTCGGTAAGGTCTGTACTGGTAAAGGGGTTTGCCCAGCCTTCTTTCTTATCATAATACTTAAAATCTGTCTCTACAGATAGTAACTCAGGATCTGGAAATCCAAAGAGTTTTATGGTTCTATTCTTATCATCTGCCTCCATCTTTATTTTAGTAAGATCAAAACCTATATGCGCCTTTGCATCTATGAGTACAATAGCTTTTTTTGACCCCAGTAAGAGGTTCATCCATTTATTTTTGAGGCCTTCGTAGTGGTATATTTCGGCAAAATCGCCTTCTACGGTTATGAACTTGCACACCGTGCGTATGCGCTCCATAAGCACTACAGATTGTGCGTGAGCATCTGGAGTTTTTGATTTACCAGAAAACCAGTTGTATAAAAAATATGAGAGTACCGCTCCTATTGCGAGCCCTATAAATACTAATTCCATAAAGTAAAGATACTAAAAGCCCCCTTAGACCTGTATACATAAAAATGCCAGCTACTCTTGAGAGTATGCTGGCATTATCATAATTATGATATGGGAGGTGAATTGTTACTTACTTTCTGACTTAAAGCTCTGTATGGCCGCATTAGGCTCCATAATGGTGTACCCTTGCCAAAAATTGGGGTCATAGTTAGGCAAGTAGGTGGCTTCTATCTCTTCACTCTCTGTTACATTTTTATAAGTAGGCTCGTCTATTACCACAGAGTTAAACACGACAAGCTCTTTTTTTGAGTAACTCGTAGTTGCAAACTCTATCTCCATTGCAACTTCATTTTGTTTTCTTCGGCCTGCAACGTTTTTATTTTTTTCGATGATTTTAAGTGGTCTATCTATCCCTACTTTATCTCCATCTTCTAGCTCCATATATCGTAGTGAGTAGCCTCCATTTTCATCTTTTGCATAGATGCTCTTGCCTCTATACAAGTACTTCTTATAGCTTATCCCGAACATCCCAAAGCTAGAGAGTTTACGCACATTCTCATACTCTAGACGCATTACTGCATAGTCTTCTGTATTTATGTACAGCGTGCCTTTAAAATCTTTTCTTCCCTTAGGTTCAAAATCTATCACATAAACAATAGCGTCTCCTATAGATGTAAACTCCTTTTTTGTAAAACGGTAACGGTTAGACTTTGTTAAAAAATCTAGCTTTGTATCCTCTTTATAAAACATCGCCTCAAAAAGATCTGAAAGATCAGACTTTATACTCGCTGTGATGGCCTGTTCTTTATCATTTTCTTCTTGCTCTGTATCTACCTCAATTTTGAGTCCGCCGTTTGAGCTCCCCATTTTTGTAGAGTCATCTACCTCAATGGTAGTACCTATAATTCCAGATTTGATTTTAAAATAGGAGTCTGCTTTTACATTCTTCTCAACAATCTCTTCTAGCCTTTTACCAAAACTCTCTACACCTACATCCTTCTTACTTTTATCATAGAGCTTTGCCGCTTTATCAATAACAAGTTTTTGTTTATTGTAGTTTCCAGCAAGCGTACCTACAGACTCGCTGTAATAATCACTTTTCTTTTCGACCGCTCCCACCAGACTATCCATAAACGCTTGATTAAACTCTGGAATGGTTGTCTTTTCTACCTCAACATCCATTTTATCCATAGTATTAGACGCAGATTGTCTAAAAAATATTTTTTTCTCGGTAAGTGTGTTAGGATAATTTGTGGCAATATTTTCTTTTACACGCGCTATAACATCTTCTGCCTCTAGCGGATTATTGGTAAGAAAAACGTTTTCTAGTTCGTTAGTCTTTACCTTTAATTTTATAATTGTATCTCCTACTTTTTTAGGTAAAATAGCCACCTCCTCATACCCAATAGAAGAGATATATACAGAGTCTTTAAGACTTGCTAGTTTACGTTCTCCTATAGTAAAGATGCCTTCCTCATTTGTAATAGTACCAGTATTTTTAGACAGCTTTACGGTTGCAAACGGGATAGGTTCATTAGTACGCGCGTCGTGTACTGTTGCATTAAATGATTGTGCAACTGCTGCAGCTGCATATGTACCTATAAGGAGTGTTAAGATAAATTTTATAAGTGCCGTCATAAGATTGTTGTTTTATATATAGACGCAACAAAAATTAAAATGGTTGCCTAGGTTTTTATAAAGACGCTGTAAAAGCCTAATTGTTACTTAAGCAATTAACTATCAGCAATAAAAAACATCCCGTAGGATGTTTTTTATTGTTCTTAGCTCTCTTTAAGAGCTTTCATTTTTTCTTTGGCAACTTTAAGTCGCTCTTGGCTCGCTTCTCTTTTTTCGCGCTCTTTCTTTTTCTTGCGATCCATAAGTTTAGAATGCTTTGCCTTATTCTTTGTGTTTTTTGGTGTTCCTCTCTTTGCCATACTGCAAATATACTATAGGTTATGTATTTGCCTCTTTAAAAGCTTCTTGCATTTCTATAAATGCAGCCACAGGGTTTTGTGCATTCCATATACCTCCCAGAGCGCCTACTCCTTTAAAGCCAAGTGCTACTGCCTCTGGCGTGGTTACGGCATTAATACCTCCCATCCCTACAATAAACTTCTCGCTAGCTCGCACATTAAACCCACGACCTTGCATATCACTTTTTGAAATAGCGGCAAAAACGGGACTTAGAATTGTATAATCAAAAGTTACAGCCTGAGCTTCTAGATCTTCTAACTCGTGGTATGATGATGATATTTTTTTTTTCGCTTTCGCGAAAGCGGAAACATACCCCTTTAACCGAGTTCCTTGCGCTCTCCACGTTGCTTCTTCAAGATGCACACCACGCAAGTCAAATTGCTCACAAAGCTCCCCGTG
>JAHDEV010000113.1 GCA_020628615.1 Dokdonia sp. | reverse complement strand
TGCCTCTTGATCGTTGTTTTTTCTGATTAAAACGGTATGTAAATGCTAGGTTAAATGAACGCACTCTAAACTGAAACTCACTATCACTCACAAAGGAATCTGTTTGAGTTAATGATTGTCTCTTACTTGAGTTAAATACGTCACTTACGTTAAAAGCTATCGTAGCATTATCATTAAGAATGTCTTTACTAAAAGCGAGGTTGGTAAACAAAAATCCTTTTGTTTCCGTTTGAGCATTGTTACGTGGCCCTCTATAAAACACATTAGTTTGCCAGTCTATTTTATACGGCAATGTCACTTTTGCACTACCTCTTGTAAAGAAACTAAAGTTACTTGCACCATAATCTACTCCATTAAACTCACCTTCTGTTTCAAATAAGAACGCGTTTGCACTAAAGTTAAGACGTAGCCATTTTTTTGGGTTATAAAGAACACCCATCTCTGCACCATATCTCTGGTTTGTACTTAAGTTAATGGGTAATGTTCTAATAATAGGAATCCCGTTTGCGGTAACAAGCCCCGTATCTTCTTGTATGCGCTCAAAAGAGTCTGTCTCATACTGGTAATAGATAGATGAAGTAAGGGTTACTTTATCCCATCTTTTTAAATATCCTATATCATATGCACTTGCAAATGATGGCACAAGATCAGGGTTACCCTGAAAAATATTTGCTTCACTAGATCGTGATGGGAAAGGGTTTATAAAACGCCCTCTAGGTCTGTTTATTCTTCTATTATACCCTAGGGTAATGTTTTCGCGATCGTTAAACTCATAGGTTAAGTTAAGCGTAGGAAATAAACCATCTGTTTTATTATCAAAATCAAGGTTAGTACCCAGATCACTATCTTCTATAACGGCATCTACAGACCCTTGCTGTCTTGTGTTTTCATAGCGAAGACCAGCTAAAAATGAGAAGTCTCCAAATTTATTACCGTACTGCGAGTAAATAGCGTGTACATCTTCCTTATAGGTAAAGATATTAGAAAGACCATCGTCACGTATGAACGGGCCACCAGCTTCTTCTTGTTCTAGTAGGGTATAATCTGTTACGGTTTCTTCAAAATTACCTCTATACCCAAACTCAAACTGTGCATTCTCCCCTATAGGTCTTACATAATCAACCTGAGCAAGGTACTCAGTTTGATCTTCTATTTGTGTTATATCCTCTGCCGGAAGTGTCACATCCATTGGGAAGGTATTAAACTCTGTAATGGTAGAGAGTTCTGTCTCTTCATTTACTGCATATTGAAACGCAGAGGTAAGCTCGTGACCACTCTCATCAAATTTTGTGATAGAGTTTAAAGACAGCTGGTATGTTTTATCATCTTCTGTCTCACGCTCTAGACGAGTTCTTGAGATGGCGAGGTCACCATTTGTATCAAACTCATCTGTAAAGTTATCTGTACCCGACGTGTTATCACTTAGTCTTAGAAATCCGCTAGCGGTAACAGAAGTCTTTTCTGTTAAGAAGTATTCGATCCCTAGGTTAGTGTTAAAACCACCACGGTTTCTATCAAATTCTCTTGTTTCTTCTATAAGAGGATTTGTCACATCATCAGATAGGAATCTGTTTTCAAAAAATGCATTACCTGGAGAGGTACGTTTACTATAGCCCGTTGTATTAAAGATATTAAACTTGTCTGTACGTAGGTTTATATTACCCGTGACACCGTAACGTTCTGGATCACCTACATTAGCTTGTATAGAGCCGTTAAGACCTAGTGTTTTTTCTTTTCTGAGTATGATATTAAGAATACCTGCCGTACCCTCTGCATCATAACGTGCAGATGGTGATGTGATCACTTCTACACGCTCAATAGCATCTGCCGGGAGCTGACTTAAGGCATCTACTGAGCCAAAACCTGCAATAGCAGATGGACGACCATTTATAAGGATACGTACGTTTTCATTACCTCGTAGCGCGATTGCCCCATCTACATCTACCGTAACAGAAGGTACATTACTCAAAGCGTCACTTACAGTGGCTCCACTTGTAGTAAGATCTTTACCTATATTATATATTTTTTTATCAAGACGTACTTGCACCTCTGTGGTTTCGGCACGTACAATTACTTCATCTAGTGACTGTGAGTCTATGGCTAGTGCTTGTGTAGGTAGGGTTGTGCTCTTAAATAGCTTTTGACCAGGGAGCACTTTGGTCTCAAAAGAGATAAACTCAAATTTTACATCATATACTCCAGCAGCAACTTCTATGCTATAGTTACCGTTTGGGTCTGTGATTCCTCCTGTAACAACTTTACCCTCACTATTTGTAAATGATACCGTTGCATACTCTAGTGGCACGTTAGTATCTGCCTCTAGTACTTTACCAGTTATAGTTACATCTGGTCTTCCTCCCTCAGGTCTCTGTGCAAACACTAGCGTAGTAAATGCAAGTAAGGTGAGGGTAAATAAATATTTCATCTCTTTGATAATTTGGTTCTGTTATGAGACACGCAAATTACGGCTGGGTTTAGTCCAGTTATACTAAGGTTTTGTTAAAGAATAAAACCTTATCATAAAAGATGAAAATATATGGAGAGAACTATTGATTATTCATCTGCCCCATTCTCGGCAGGGACCTTCTTTTTTGACTTATAAATAAAGTAAAATACGCCTCCTACCAGGATGTACGGTATCACCATTAGATACTTAATACCGTTGTTTATACCCTTTGCAGTACTATTATCTTCTTCAGACTCGAGTACGGCACGACACATTGCACACTGTGTGGTTGCGGCAGTGGTAGTTGCTTGTAAGTCCGCTTTCGCGAAAGCGCAACAAAAAACAATTACAATAGTAATGTACTTAATATATTTCATCTAGTGCACGTAGTATGGAGATATCATAAGGTAAACGATCACTCCAGTTATGGCAACATATAACCATATAGGGTATGTGATGCGAGCAAGTTTTTTATGTCTATCAAATCGCTCTGCAAGCGCACGAACATACGTAAATAGCACAAGCGGGATGATAATAATAGATAATGCGATGTGTGTAATAAGTATGAAGAAGTATACATATCTTATAAAACCTTCACCACCGTATGATGTAGAGTCTGACGTCATATGGTATGCCACATACATTAAAAGAAAAAGTACAGACAGACCTATGGCAGTCTTCATTAATCGCTCGTGTGTTGCTCTATTACCATTTTTTATAGCTCTTACTGCAAGAATAAGTACGAGCGCCGTAAGCCCATTAATACCAGCGTAAATAGGTGGTAAGAAGGTAAGTGGTTCTACATCTAGCCCAAAATCTTTGAGCTTGATGGTAAAAAGCACAGCGACAGCTATGGGTATCACTACAGAGAGTATAATAATCCAGTTTCTGTATTTCTTTTCGGTGGGGTTTTGGGTACTCATATTACTTTAATAATTTTTTTATGTCTTCTATTAAGATATCTACTTCTGATGTTTCGCCTCCTTCTGGAACGACTTTATCCATAGGTACAAAACCACGGTAGTATGGTTTTGGGTTTCCATAAGGGTCTAGTCTAGATCTTATAAAACCATTTTGATCTACAAGTGCAAAAAGTCCTGAGTGATATAAATCTGTCTCATCTCCTTCTTCATTTGTTGCTAGGTAAAAACCTTCATTAGACAGCTTGCGTATCACAGATCTATCACCTGTCATAAAATGCCAGTTAGGGTTAGTTACCCCATAATCTTGTTGATATTGTTTAAGTACCTCTGGCTGGTCGTGCTCTGGATCTATAGAGAATGAGGCAATTCCGAAATCATCACGACCTTCAAACTTCTTTGCGATGGCCTGCAGGTTATGACTCATAGGGATACAGATATCTGTACACCTTGTAAAGAAAAACTCCACTAGATATACCTTACCCTTATAATCTGCATTACTTATGGTATCGTTATCTTGATTTACAAACTTAAAAGGTGGTACTTTACGATCTACCCCATTTTGAGTAATATACACAAGACCATCTGGTGCTTCTTCTATAGGCACACCACCTTCTTGGTGCATTCTTCCGCCGCGAGATACATCATCATTTGCGAGGCGCTTGTAAATTTTTGGGATTACAATAATTCCAAAGATTAATACGATGGCCGCGATGCCTATGTAGGTGTTTTTTCTCATTTGTTTTAAAAATCTATAAACGACTGTTAATCTCTGCGTTGTTCTATCTTAGGACTCGCATTGTTATTTTTCTTAAGCGCTAGTCTATACTCGGCTAGTAATATTTTAATATCATCCTTAAGGTATCCCATCTCGACAGCTTGAGTAAAATCATAGCCATAAGCATTTGCTTTTTTGTCTTCGTGACCAGAGCGTAGTGATAATGCTTTATCAATCAAGAACACATTAGGGTGACCACCATCACTCATCATAGATAAACCTGTGTCAAGTGATTTAAAATGTGCCGCGGTTTGCTCCTTTGTGGCAACTACAAAACGCATTTTTGAGGTATCAAAAATACGAGCAAGCTCTGTTTTAAGAGCCTCTACCACCTCTTCACTGCCTTTATTTACAAAGAGTACCATTTGAAAATCATCATACCTCTCAAAGTATTTAAAGATCATCAAATTAAGGTTTGCAGTATATCCTTCATTTTGCATTAAACCATCACCTAGGTAACCTACTAGTGTGATATGATTATTTAATGTGAGTGGCACCTCTGCCGTTTGCACAACTTTGTATTCTTGACCTGCATAACGACTTACATCTTCCACCTTTTCTGTAACAAGTGGCAAGTTTGCAAAGTTATACACTCCAGATGCAAAGAAGAGGTAAGCAACTATAGGTAAGACAAAAAGCGATACCAGAACGAGTTTCTTTTTCATAATTACAAAGATAAATCCCAGATGGGAATAGAGCGAGGTATTCTTTTCAATTTTTATGAAATAACGCTTTCGCGAAAGCGGAATAAAAACGCATAAAAAAAGCGACCCGAAAGTCGCTTTATAAATACTGTTTAATTCTTAAAAATCCCAACTCTGGAAACCGTTGTTGTAAACCTCAAAGATGTAATCTCCTTCTGTAAGTAGTATAAATACTAAGTAGCAAATAAGGAATATACCTGTCCAAACTACAGCTCTTCTTAATCCCTTAACCTCATCACGCATATGCATAAAGTCCCAAGTGATATAGTAAGCCTTAACTATAGTAAGTATAATGAAGATCCAGTTAAGAAGCTTCATTCTTATAAATGTAGTTTCTATTAAGAATTCTGGCTTATAGATACCTAGTACAACCTCTACAGCTGTTACTAAGGTTAAAAATATAAGTACACCCCAGATTTTCTGAATGTTATTTTTGAACTTTAAAGTTCCTCTAAATATTGCAAGTTTATGTTCGTGTGCCATAATATATAACTGTCTGCGTGGTAAATTAAACTAGGTAGAAGAATGTAAATACAAATACCCATACAAGGTCTACAAAGTGCCAGTATAACCCAACCTTTTCAACCATCTCATAGTGTCCTCTTCTCTCGTAAGTACCTAACACCACATTAAAGAAAATAATGATATTAATTAGTACCCCAGAAAATACGTGGAAACCGTGAAAACCAGTAATAAAGAAAAAGAAATCTGCAAATAGTGGCGCTCCATACTCGTTGTGTATAAGGTTTGCTCCTTCTACCACTTGCTTGCCATCTTTATTAAGCTTAGCGAGTGACGCTTCTCTAGAGAGTACTGTTTTTTCACCGTCTTCTGTAAGAGTTTGTATACGTATAAGTGCATTAGGCGTAGCAGCAAATCCAGCTTTTACCTCCTCTATAGAGTAAGTTGTAGGTGTAGCTTCTTTATCATACCAAATACCGTTTTTACCTAAGTGTTGCTCACGCTCGCTAGCCTGCTCAATAGCAAAGTCTGCAAGGGCAAGGCGGTTACCTTCTGTATCTACAAACTGAAGGATTTTTCCACCCTTAGTTTCTACTGCTCCAAAGTCTCCTTTGATAAAAGTTGCCCACTCCCATCCTTGTGACCCTACGAAGATAATACCTCCTATAATCGTTAAGAACATATAGAATGCTACACTCTTATGTTTTAAGTGATGACCTGCATCTACAGCAAGTACCATAGTCACAGAAGACATAATTAATACAAATGTCATAAATGCCACATAGATCATAGGGAAGTTACCGTGTACAAAAGGTACGTGGGTAAAAACCTCATCTGCAATAGGCCAGGCATCTATAAATTTAAATCTTGAAAAACCGTAAGCCGCAAGAAACCCAGAAAAGGTTAATGCATCAGATACGATAAAAAACCACATCATTAGTTTTCCGTAGCTCGCTTTTAGTGGTTGATTTCCACCACTCCAAGTTCCTCCCTCAGAGTTATTATGTGTCACAGTCGTGTCCATTCGTAAGAATTGGTTAATTTAATGGTTGCAAAAATAAGTATTTTATGTTCGGAATTCAATATCCTGACTCCGATTTATAATGGTTTTAGATACGCTTTCGCGAAAGCGTTCTCACAATCTCTATTTTGTCACAAATAGTAATACAAATAAAAAGACCCATAAAATGTCTAAAAAGTGCCAAAACGTGACTCCTAAAGACAACCCTAAGTGACTCTCTGCCGTATACTTACCTCTTAAGTGATTAACAATCACTACCAGAAGTGCTATAAATCCAGCTATTACGTGTGCGATGTGTACCGCTATAATCAAAAATAAAAATGTCGTAGTAATATTACTAGAAGCTCCTGTAAAATAAAAGCCTTGCTCTTGAAATGATGCAAAACCAGCAAATTGTGAAGCCACAAAACCTAAGCCTAGTAAAAAAGTGATTAATAATAGCGCCGTACCCAGACTCTTCTTATTACTAATTATCGCGTTTTTTGCAAAGTGTATGGTCACACTACTTATCACAATAAGCACTGTAGATATAATAAGTGCCTGCGGAAAATCATAGGTTTCTAACCAGTCGCGACGTTCCATACTCACTATGTAAGCACTTGTAAGCCCAGCGAAAGTCATACATAAGCTTATAATACCAAACCAGAGCATTTGTTTTTTTGCACGCTCTTCTTTTAATCGTTCTCCTCCTTGAGTATAATCCATCTATCTTAAAAATTTATCTACAACAAAAACAATTTGAAGTAGTGTAATATACGTTACACTTGAAAGCATTAGTCGTTTGGCTGTTTTTGCATCTCTGTTCTGGTACAATTTTATTGCCCAGTACAGCATAAATAATCCTAAAGCTCCCACTACAATGGCAGATATAGGTGATAAAAATAAATCTCCCGTTACCCCAAAGGCAGGAACAAGTGAGATAAGTACCGTCCAGACCGTGTAAAGTACAATCTGTAAGGCCGTACCCTTATCGCGTCTACCCGTAGGTAACATAGCAAAGCCTCCTTTTTTATAGTCATCAAAAAGAAACCACCCTATTGCCCAAAAGTGAGGAAATTGCCAGAAAAACTGTATCATAAACAGTGTAC
>JAHDEV010000112.1 GCA_020628615.1 Dokdonia sp. | reverse complement strand
AACTAAATGCTTAATATATCTGAAAATCAACTTAACAAGAAGGTGGATATACGTGGGTATTCCGCTTTCGCGAAAGCGCAAAAAAAACAGCACTTTAAGTACTTTAATAGATTTCTCGTGGCCTTTGCGATTATAGGCGTGATTATCCTCTTTTTACCGTGGACACAAAATGTTACAGGAAAAGGATTTGTAACCACTCTCACACCAGACCAAAGACCACAAACTATACAGTCTCAAATACCGGGGCGTATAGAACAATGGTTTGTACGTGAGGGAGATTATGTAAAGAAAGGCGACACTATACTGCGCATATCTGAAATTAAAAATGAATATCAAGACCCGCTTCTTGCCGAAAGAACTAGACAGCAGCGTGATGCAAAAAGTAATGCCGTAGGTTCTTATAAGTCTAAAGTACAAGCGCTAGAAAACCAGCTAGGGGCTTTGCAGCGTGAGCGAGGACTCAAACTTCAACAAGCAGAAAACAAACTCAAGCAGTCACGTTTTAAAGTACAGAGCGACAGTATAGATCTAGTAGCTGCAAGAACTAATAGAGATATTGCTCAAACACAGTACGACCGTACCGCAACATTACAGTCTGAAGGTTTAAAAAGTACAGCAGAGGTAGAAGATAAACGCCTTAAATTACAAGAGACTGAGGCAAAACTTATCTCTCAAGAAAATAAATTACTAGCGAGTCAAAATGAGGTGCTCAATGCAACCCTAGAGATCTCTAGAACACAAGCTACCTATGCCGAAAAAATAAGCAAAGCTCAGAGTGATAAATTTACAGCCTCTTCTGCCCAGTATGACACAGAAGCACAGGTAAGTAAACTAGACAATGCATCTACTAATTATGAGATACGTAGCACATTACAATATGTAGTTGCTCCTCAAAATGGATACATAAACAAAGCTATAAAAGCAGGTATAGGAGAAACTTTTAAAGAAGGTGAGCAACTGGTAGGCATTATGCCAGCCGACTATGACCTAGCTGTAGAGACTTTTGTAAGACCTATAGACTTACCACTCATACATACCGGTGAGAGTATACGTGTACAATTTGATGGATGGCCGGCTATCGTTTTTAGTGGGTGGCCAGATGCCTCTTTCGGGACCTATGGAGGTACCGTGGTGGCTGTCGAAACTTTTATAAGTAGTAACGGAAAATTTAGAGTTCTTATCGCTCCAGATCCAGAGGCCGAAAGCTGGCCAAAAAACGTACGTGTAGGCTCTGGTGCACAAACTATTGCTTTACTTAATGATGTACCTATCTGGTATGAACTATGGAGACAGCTTAATGGTTTCCCTGCAGATTACTATTTGCCAGATGGTGAGCAACCTGCAAAAGATAAAAAGTAATGAAGAGAGACTTTATAATCATATTATCCGCATTGCTGGTTATGGCAACCAGCGCAAGTTTTGCTCAAGAAACTTCTAGCCTTGAGACAACTTTTACCTTTGAAGAGTTTATAGGCTATGTAAAGCAGCATCACCCGCTTATTAAACAGGCAGAACTTGTACTTACTACTGGCGAGGCAAACTTGCTAAAAGCCCGGGGAGGTTTTGACCCAAAAATTGAGGTAGACTACGACCGCAAGAAGTTTAAAGGGACTGAATACTACGACCAGCTCAATGCTACTTTTAAAATTCCTACGTGGTACGGTATTGAGCTTAAAGGAAATTTTGAAGAAAATACGGGAGAGTTTCTCAACCCTAACCTAACCGTTCCAGAAGATGGATTGTACAGTGCTGGTGTCTCCTTTTCTCTTGCACAAGGACTTCTCATTAATGAGCGTATGGCTACACTTAAAAAGGCTCGCTTTTTTGAACAACAAACGCAGGCAGATAGAGACTTACTGGTCAATAATCTCATATTTGAAGGAAGTCTGGCATATTTTGACTGGCTAGAGGCAGAAAATGAAAAACGCATTTACACCACCTTTTTAAAAAATGCAACGACTAGACTAGAAGCAGTAGAGCGCAGTGTAGAAGAGGGTGATAAGGCTGCTATAGATATTACCGAAGCTCGTATTACAGAGCAAAACAGACGACTCAATCTCGAAGCCGCAACACTCAAAGCGCAAAAAGCGCGCCTTGTGGTGAGTAACTTTTTATGGCTAGATGGTATCCCATTAGAAATTAATGAGACTGTAAACCCAGTGTTTCCAGATCTTACGGTACTTGATGCCTCACTCCTACTAGCTGGTATTACAGACGTCTCAGTTTTTATGGCAAACCACCCTAAATTGAGAAGCCTAGATGCAAAAATCAATAGCTTAGAAGTAGATAGATTTCTTAAGAAAAATAAGCTTTTACCTAAAGTAAACTTGCAATACAACTTCTTAACTCCAGATGGAGACCAACTTAATAGCCTCAATACTGCAAACTATAAAGCCTTTGTAGATGTAAGCTTTCCTATATTTTTACGTAAAGAACGTGGTGACCTTAGGCTTGCAAAAATAAAGGTGCAAGATGCAGAGTATGAGCGCAGCGCAAGCACTCTTTTTATACAAAACAAACTAGAAGCCACACAGGCAGAAATCACCTCTCTGGCTACGCAAAATATACTTATTGCAAATATCGTAACAGATTATGAAGCACTCGTAAAGGCCGAAGAACGTAAATTCTTTTTAGGAGGTAGCTCACTCTTTCTTATTAACTCACGGGAGCAAAAACTCATAGACTCTAGACTCAAGTCTAACGCGTTGCTGGTAAAACAACTGGCGGCTAAGGCTAAGTTATACAACGCTGCAGGATTATAATCTTTTACGCTTTCGCGAAAGCGTAATTACTATACTACACAAATGAAAAACGGCTAACTCTATAAGAATTAGCCGCCTTTTTTTAATTACCCACCATAAGTTACTATTCGGTGTCTGCACCGCTTTCTTTTACCTTTTTTCGGTTATCGCTTCCTCTTCTATCTATGAGTTTATTAAATGGATCTATACCAGCTTCTACAGGTTTTTGATCTACGATGATATCAAAATTGTTATTAATATCGCTCACCTTTATCTTCTGTAAGTATAGAACGTTCTCATCACCTGTCTCCTCCTCTTCTTCTCCAAAGATACCAAGCTCTATATAATCACTTAGTGGCAGTGATACTATTGCATCTTCTTCTCCTTCTGGAATATAGGTAATACTGTCTCCTTGTTTTGAAACAAATTGCTTTTTACCTTTTTTCTGAGAATGATATTTACTCACAAATGCTTTTACATTTACAGCATACTTACCATCTGGAAGTTCTGTATAACTAGCCTCATCTACTTTATTATCATACAGTGTTATTTTTTCAAACATATCTGTAATAAGATATTGCAGTGAGTCTGGTGTTACTGCTCTTAAGTCATTTACAAACTCTGTAGCCGTAGGGTAAAGACTGGCTTTAAATTGATACTTCTCTGCAAATCTTTTTGCAACTCCATTAAATACATCTTCACCTAAATAATCACTCATCGCATAGAGTACAAGTGAACCTTTTTGATAATGTATGTACTGCTGGTTTTCATTATACATTAATGGTTGTTCTTTTATTTGCTCTGCTGTTCTACCTGTGAGATAACCGTCCATAGCATCTTTTAAGAAACGACGCATTTGGGTTTTTCCATACGTTTTTTCTAACACCTTAAGTGAGCTATACTCAGACATACTTTCTGATAACAAAGTAGCTCCTTTTACTGGAGCACCTATCACCTGGTGTGCCCACCACTGGTGTGCAAGCTCGTGAGCAGTAATAGAGAGTGGGTAGTCTACCGCATCTTGATCCTCGTCATCTACATCTGCCACAAAACCTAAGCCTTCACTAAAAGGGATGGTATTTGCAAATGCTTGTGCAAAGGTTCCGTATGCTTTTGGGAACTCAATGATGCGCACCTGCTTATGCTGGTATGGGGTATAATTACTGCCGTAATAGTCTAGTCCCTTTTTCATACCATTCATCATACGGTCTAGGTTATAAGTATGATCTGGATGGTGATAAATCTCAAGATTAATACCATTATACACTTCTCTCTTTACCTTATAAGATGCACTTAAGAATGAGTAAAAGTTAAGCATCTTAGAGTCCATCTTATAGTGATAGTACTTACGCCCGTTTTCTTCCCACTCTTTTGTGAGATATCCTGGTGCGATTGCAATTTGGTCTGGAGCCGTGCTCAAGGTTGCTTCAAAATCTATCCAGTCACTGTACCCACCTATGTAGTTGCGATCTCTTGCTCCCGGGGTATCTGGATCTGGCATTCTATCTTTAGGGGCAAGATCGTATTTTTTACGCACCTCTGTATTACGTATTTCAAAACGATCATCATACCCTATAGAAGGAAACATCCCGTAGTTTACAAAAGTTCCATTTGTAGAAATAGGTGACTTATCGTCTAAAAATTTGTTCTCCTCATTCTTCATTGTAAACTTGAAGACAAGTGTATCTCCAGGCTGCATTGCTTTCGCGAAAGCGTACATTTTATAATTATAATCTTCATTATCATAAACAATCTCTGCCTCACGATCTAGTGTAATTTCTGTAGGGTAATCTGTGAGGTTTACGTGTAGCGTGTCTATGGCTACTGAGTCTTTATTTACCATTGTAAATGTTGCCCCAGCTTTAAAATCACGGGACTCTGGATACATATCCATAAAAGTATTTACAGCAACTAGTCGTGGCTGTGGGATACCGGCATATTTTCCTAAATCTCTTTCGGCCTGCACGCGCAGCTCTTCTTGCTCTTTACCTGTGAGCAACTCATTTTCTACATTATTTATGTACCAAGAGTAACTTCCTATGGCTAAAAAGATAATGAGACTTGCCACTGCTGTGGTAATGATGGGTGTTGTTAATCTCGCTTTCGCGAAAGCGAAACGTGCCTTTGCCGTAGCTCCCATACCACGTCTATAGAAAAGTATAGCCGCCATAAGTAAAATGATACCGAAAGCAATCCAATATACCCTAAACGTATAAAAACGTGGTAGTACGGTACCATAACCATCAAAATCTGACGGGCTAGGCGTTCCTCCAGAGTTAAAGTCAAAAATAGCTTGCTGGACACCTACCGCATTTTGAAGTAATGGAACTCCTATACCTATAACGAGTAAGGTTACCAGACCCACCCACTTATTTTTAATTAAAGTATGTACGAGTAATGCCAGTAATATCCACGGTACATATTTCCATACGTTAATTAAAAATGCTTGAAAAACATAAAGGTCTATCTGGTAATCATAAAAGCCTTTAAGGGTTTGAAAAGCGAGTCCACAAAGTATTAATACAACTTGTAAAAAAGCTGTCATTAAGAATAATGAAATTCCTCTAGAGACTAGAAAGACCCAATCTTTTGTAGGTGTTACATCTACAATCTGGTTGATGTGAGCAGCCTTTGCTCTGTCCATTAAAAATCCAGAATATAAGTGTATGAGCAAGAATGAAAATAACACGATATATGCAGATGGCTCTGCGAGCATTGTCCACGTTTTTGGTAAGATTGCCGTATTATATATAAGTTGAGAGAAACTCATCATTACAAAGGTCAGTACAATAGCTAGAAACGTTATGATTATAAACGGCCAGCCAGTAATGATGTATTTTGTATCACTTTTTACGAGATGCCATAAGGTTTTAAACTGCCCTACAAGCGAGAAGTCTGTAGTGACGGCAGGCATCTCTATGCGTTGTATTTTACTAGAATTTTTCTTTACTGCTCTAACTGCCTTTTTCTTAAAGAAATTAAAGCGCATAGCGTGCTGCTGGAAGTTAAAACGTGCAATAATTAAAAAGAGGATTCCAAATGATATACCTGCCCACAATAGTCTATTATAAAGCAAGGTACCCACCATAGGTATAGATTTATTGTTTTGCTCAACTGGTGTCCAGTACTCTGTAGCATCTGCTAGTGCCACATTTGCCATAGGGTCAAAAAGCGCATACCAGAAGGTATCGTCTGCATTATCTGCCATACTTGTCGCTATAAGCTGTATAATAATCATCGTGAGTACGGCCATAAATCCAATATTGAGATTACGAGTAAACACAACTATCGCAAAAACTATGGCGCTATAGAATAGCACATTAGGAAATATGATAATAGCAAACGGCTGTACATAATTCCATAAACTAAAAGGCCCCAAAAGCGCCTCATTAGATCCAGGAAGTACAGAGCCCACAAGAAGGCCTAATATGGTAGCGATAGCTATTAATAAGTTAATGGTTATTGCTGCCGAGAATTTGGCAAGTAAGTACTGCACCTTAGTAAGCGGGTATGAGTACAAAACATTATGCATATTGTTTTTAAAATCTCGATCTATTGTGCCCCCTGTAATAGAAGGAATTAATAGATAAGCAAGCATTGCCAGCTGTGATAAAATACCCGTTATAGCCAGCGGACTATTAAGATAAACATTGCTAGTCACTGTAACATTATCACTACTAAAAACGCCTAAGCCAGCTGCCATTATAAGTACAGCTAGTAAAAACATTATGGCAGAAAATATATAAAAAAGCGGTTTCTTAAACCACGTCTTTATCTCGTGTAGATAGATAGTACTAAACATAACTATGCTACCGTTTGAGATTGGTTCTCGTTAAGTGTTGTAAAATACACATCTTCTAGTGTGGCAGCGACTGGTTCAAAACCGTCTCCTGGCATACTCTCGCTATAAACGCGCACATCTAGATCGTTTGTATCATTAAAGCTAGATGATATTACATTGTGACTATTCTGTAATGCTTCTACACCTTCTCTAGAGGTTGTAGTTTTCCAGATATGTCCCTCTAGGCTTTGCACTAATTCCTTTGGAGTGCTTTGCGATAAGATTTTACCTCCGTTAAGAATTGCCATATCTGTACATAATTCTTTTACATCATCTACAATGTGTGTAGAAAATATAACAATGTGGTTTGTCCCTATCTCACGTAATACATTTAAAAATCTATGACGCTCTGCTGGATCAAGACCTGCTGTAGGCTCATCTACAATAATTAGTTTTGGGTTATTAAGTAATAACTGGGCGATACCAAAGCGTTGTTTCATCCCTCCAGAATATCCTGCTACGTGTTTATTGCGCACATCACTTAGGTTAGTCACCTCAAGTGCTTTATCTACAATAGCTGTACGTTCTGCTTTATTTGTAATTCCCTTTAGGCTTGCAAAATAATGTAGCAAGTCACTGGCACTCATTTTAGGGTATACTCCAAACTCTTGAGGTAAGTACCCAAGTGTTTTTCTAAATTCAATTTTGTTGTTAAGTATATCAAGTCCATTAAAGTTTATCTCTCCTGTATCTGGCTCTTGTAATGTTGCAATCGTTCTCATAAGAGAAGACTTTCCTGCACCGTTAGGTCCTAGTAGACCAAACATTCCTGCCTTTATATCTATAGTTACATTATCAAGGGCTTTTACTCCGTTAGGATATGTTTTTGAGACATTCTTTAAACTTAGAATCATATATATGGTTTTTGTTAGTGCATAAGTATATCAATAATACATATTGTTACACCACAAGAGCGCATATAAAAGAATTAACCACCTGCTGCATATGCTCAATGACTGATA
>JAHDEV010000111.1 GCA_020628615.1 Dokdonia sp. | reverse complement strand
CGTTCGGATTTAAGTACTTCTATCGTTAAGAAGTTAAACTCTTCAACTACATTACCAATTAATCTGTAGACTCCTTTGCCTTCAAGTGGATACTTCTTTAGTGTAGGAGGGAAATGTACGGTGTCTAACCAGTTGCCTTTTCTATCTAAAAAAGTACCAAAACACATATGTTTTCCATTTGTGGTTCTTGTAGTTTTTGCTGTTACTAAATAACCAAAAATTTCAATTCTTTTATTTATGTACTGCTTTAAGTCTGTAGCTAAGAGTGTATTTGTAGTTGGTTTTTTTAGTAATATAAACGGATCATATAAAGAAAAGCTTAGGATTTCTAATTGATCCATTGCTTTTTCAAAATTAGGTATATAGAATTCTGGTAACTTAAAGCTGTTAATAGATACTTTAAATAGCTCTTTTTGATTCTTTACCTTAGGTGCGGAGTTGTTTTTATAGTGAGCTTCCCACAATAATTGTCGTTGATTTATATTTAATGATCTAAATGCTTCAATCCTGATTAACAAATCAAGTTGTTCTAAACTCATAGGTACTCTGTCTATAAAGTTGTGAAGTGACGAGAATAATCCATTATGTCTTTCGTTTATAATGGCGACGATATTTTTCTTTTCGAAGCTTTGTAAGTGCTGAAAGCCTAGATAGATATTATTACCCTTTATAATTGTTTTGATTTGGCTTTTGTTTATACAGGGTGGATGTATTATAGCTCCTTTTTTTTTAGCTTCTTGTAAATAGGTTTCGGTTCTATAGAAACCTCCTCCATTATTTACTGTTGCAACGATATATTCTAAAGGGAAATAACATTTGAGATATAAACTCTGGTAGGACTCGACAGCATATGAGGCCGAGTGTCCTTTCGCGAAAGCGTAACCAGCAAAACTCTCAATCTGTCGCCATACTTCATTGATTATCTCAATCTTTTCACCTCTTGCCAGACAATTTGCTTCAAACTTTTCTTTTACCATTAAAAATTCTTCTCTAGATCTATACTTACCACTCATACCTCTTCTTAGCACATCTGCTTCTCCAAGGCTTAGACCTGCGTAGTGGTGTGCAACTTTTATTACATCTTCTTGGTAAACCATCACGCCATAGGTGTCTGGCATTATATCTAGTAATACGGGGTGTCCTTTTTGCTTTGCTCGTTCTGGATTTTTATGACGGAGGATGTACTCGCGCATCATACCACTTTTAGACACTCCAGGCCTTATGATAGAGCTTGCTGCAACAAGTGTGAGATAGTTGTCTACTGAGAGCTTACGTAGTAGCATACGCATTGCGGGCGACTCTACATAAAAGCAGCCTATACAGTCTGCATTTGAAATCATTTGATTAATTTTTTGGTCTGTAAAAAACTGTCGTGCGTTATGAATATCTGGTAGGGTGATACCAGGATTGTTATCCTTAATAATTGCTATGGCATCTTTTATTTTACCGAGACCGCGCTGACCCAAAATATCAAATTTGTATAGGCCCACATCTTCTGCAATGTGCATATCAAATTGTACGGTGGGAAAACCTTTAGGAGGAAGGTTTGTTGCAGAGAAGTAATGCGTGGGATGCTGGGAGATTAAAATACCTGCAGCGTGAATACTTGTGTAATTAGGTTTGCCGTGCAGTATTTGAGCATACTTTATAATTGTTTTTTTTATGTTGTCTAGGTTACTACTGTTATAATGTCCTTTACTTAGTTTATCTATCTCAAATTTGGGCAAGCCAAAGACTTTACCTAGCTCCCTTACAGCACCACTATGTTTAAAGGTTACGTATGAGCCTAGTAATGCTACTTGTGCTTTTGAACCAAATTCTTCAAAAATATATCTCGTCACATCCTCACGATCCCAGGTAGAAAAGTCTATGTCAAAATCTGGTGGTGTGGCGCGATAGAGATTCATAAATCGCTCAAAATATAAATCTAGCTCAATGGGGTCTACATCTGTGATGCGCAATAGGTAAGCAACAATACTATTTGCACCACTACCACGACCTACATAAAAGTAATCTTTACTGCGAGCATACTCAATAATTTTCCAGTTTATAAGAAAGAAGGCTACATACTTTTGCTGTCTTATAAGAGAGAGTTCTTTTATGAGCCTGCGTTTTACTGCATATGTAATATTACCCTTATACCGTTCTGGTAATCCTTTTTTACAAAGCGCCACGAGCTTTTCATAATCTCTCTCTTCACTACCTAAAAGCGTGGTTAAATTTTGAGAAGGTTTTCCTTTTTTAAAATTAAAATATATGCTGCAACTTTTAAGTATTTGCTCTGCATTAGATAGTAGATGAGGGTATTGAGAAAACTGTAGTCGTAAACTCTCAGCTTCTATAAACGTATGCTCTGAATGCCCTTCCTCTTTTTTAGGCAGCATACTCAAAAGCATATTCTTATCTATAGCACGTAGTAGTCTGTGTGTGTTAAAATCTCGCTTATGGCGAAAGCTTACCGTGTGTAACATTACAAGTTTATGGGTGTGCTTGCTAAGTGGTGAGAAACGAAGCTTATTAAGGTTTTTGTGGGTAATACCTATATACTCATTATCACTAAAAGTTGTCATTTCTAGTTCTAGAACGTTTTCAAATGGATATATAGTAATCACATTTTTGAAAGAGGGGCTTTGGTCTGGAAAGCTAGTTTTGTGATGAAGGTGGTGAGATAGAAAGTTATTAATTTCTAAAAAGCCATTATTGTTTTTTGCTAGAGTTATATAACACTGGTGGTTGCCATTTCTAAAATCTACTCCTACTATAGGTTTAATTCCCTTTTCCTGCGCATATTTTATAAGGCTTAGACACCCGGAGGTGTTATTAATATCTGTGAGGGCAAAGCAAGTTAAACCTTGCTTTGCAGCAAGATCTATAAGCTCTACCTCTGAGATAGTGCCATAACGCAGGCTGTAGTATGAGTGATTATTAAGATACATTTTTAAGTGGGGGTTAAAAATTACTGGTGCCTGTGAGCGAGAAGTATAGGTGGTTGCCCATTAAAGGGGTTACCTTGATTACCTATAGTTCTTGCACCATCGCCTATGGTATTTGCTCGTCTCACTGTATGATCACCATATTTATCTCTCAGGGCATCCATAGCTTTGTAAAGATTTACCGTCTTATTTGTGTTTTCAAAAAGGTCTATTTGATAATGGCCTTCTGTAAGTCCAGAAAATCGTACACCTACAAGACGTATGAGCATCCGTCTGTTATAGAGTTTTTTAAAAAGCTCCATAGCTTTTGGGATTAAAATATGATCTGCAGCGGTGTAGGGAATGCGTATTTGTTTTGAGTAAGTTTGAAAATCTGAGTACCTCACTTTTACAGTCACCACAGAGGTTAACTTATTGCCACGTCTAAGCTGGAAAGCAAGATTCTCTGCCATTGCACTTATGGTGGTGTGTAGCTTTGTTATGTCTGTAGTGTCTTGCCCGTAGGTGCGCTCGCTAGATATAGACTTACGCTCGTGATATGCTATTATAGGGCTATTATCTATACCGTTACATCGCTCCCATATAATACGTCCGTTTTTACCGAAAACGGCATTCATCATCTCTACAGGCATTTGTTGTACAAGGCCTACCGTGCGCACACCTAGATTACAAAATTGAATAAAGGTTTTTTGACCTACAGAGGGAATCTTTTTTATAGATAAGGGAGCGAGAAATGTTTTTTCATAACCAGGGTCAACCTTAATCTCGTTATTAGGTTTTGCCTCACCCGTTGCGACTTTTGAGACCGTTTTATTAGGAGACATTCCAAAGGATATGGGGAGACCCGTTTCCTTCATTACTCGCTGTCGTAACTCTTTTGAGTATTTATAAGCATTATGAAATCTATCCATACCCGTAAGATCTCCATAAAACTCATCTACACTTGCTTTTTCTAGCACGGGAAGCTCTTCTTGTAAAATTTCTGTTACCTCCTTAGACATTTTTGAATAGGTACCGCCATTACCTCTTATATAAATACCGTTAGGGCATAATTGCTTTGCAGCTTTTATAGGCATCGCGCTGTGTACACCATAAGAGCGCGCCTCGTAGCTTGCAGCACTTACCACACCACGATCACCCGTGCCGCCTACTATTACAGGCTTTCCCATAAGTCTACTATCTAGCCTGCGCTCACAAGACACAAAAAAAGTGTCTAGGTCAAAATGTATTATTGTGCGTTGCATAAAATTAGAATTTATCCAAAATTATGGAAATATTCCTAATTTTAGTATTGAGAGCAAATTTTAAGTTATCAACAGCCTTTAGATTTTTGACTTTTCTCTTAACACTATCTGTCTATACTTGTCTTTAATTTTTAGCTATCTTGAATGCTTAAATTTTAATCTATTTTTTTGATGAAAATCACGCGTCTTTTAGCTCTAAGTTTTTTAGTAATAAGTGCCCTTTCTTGTAAGGAAGAGGGTGGGGGTGATACCGCTTTCGCGAAAGCGGAAAACTCACAATTTGAAGTTCCTTTTGAAAAATTTACTTTAGATAATGGTCTTACTGTTATACTTCATCAAGACACATCAGACCCTGTGGTGGCAGTTGCACTTACGGCACACGTAGGTTCTGCCAGAGAGATAGAAGGGCGCACGGGATTTGCTCATTTATTTGAACACCTGTTGTTTTTAGAATCTGAAAACTTAGGAAAAGGTGGGCTAGATGCTATGAGTGCTCGCATAGGTGGTTCTGGCGCAAACGGGTCTACAAGTCGTGATCGTACAAATTATTTTCAAACAGTGCCAAAAGACGCACTAGAAAAAATGATCTGGGCAGAGGCAGATAAGCTTGGTTTTTTTATAAATACTGTAACAGATCCAGTGCTAGCAAAAGAAAAACAAGTAGTAAAAAATGAAAAAAGGCAGTCTGTAGATAACAGGCCTTATGGTCACGCTCGCTATGTGGTAGGTAAAAATTTATACCCAGAGGGTCACCCATATAACTGGCAAGTAATAGGCTCACTAGAAGACTTGCAAAATGCTACGTTACAAGATGTAAAAGATTTTTATAATCGCTGGTATACTCCTAATAATACGACACTTACTATAGCGGGAGATTTTGATATCGCTCAGACTAAGGAGTGGGTAGAAAAGTATTTTGGAGAAATCCCTAGAGGTGAAGAAATCCCAACTATGGAGAAGCAACCTGTACAGGTTGAAACAACAAAGCGATTATATTATGAAGATAATTTTGCTCGCCTCCCACAACTTACAATGACCTGGCCTACGGTGCCTAACTATGATAAGGACTCTTATGCACTAGACGTACTATCTGCATATCTAGCAGAAGGTAAGAATGCTCCTTTTAATAAAATTCTTATAGATAACAAGCAGCTTACGGCTGGCGTACAAATGTATAATTATGGGTCTGAGCTTGCTGGTGAGTTTACGTTAAGTATAAACGCATACCCAGGTAAAGATCTAGATGATGTACTTGTGGGAGTTAATGAAGCTTTTACAAAATTTGAACTAGAGGGTATCTCACAAAAAGACCTTGATCGTATTAAAGCTGGTCAAGAAACTCAGTTTTACAATGGTCTTTCTAGTGTGCTAGGTAAAGGATTTCAGCTAGCGCAATATGAGATTTTTGCAGGTGACCCTGGTTATATTGCAGAAGATGTAAAGCGTATACTCGCAGTAACAAAAGAAGATGTACAACGCGTTTATGAAACCTACATAAAAGGCAAAAATTATATAGCCACTAGTTTTGTTCCTAAGGGGCAAACAGACCTCATATTAGAAGATTCTCAACTTGCACAAGTGGTAGAAGAAAAAATAGTAGAGGGCGCAGAGGAGTCCTTTGACGCCAGTATAGCAGCAGAGTATGAGCGTACACCGTCGTCTTTTGATAGATCTAAGGAGCCGCCATATGGTGACACGCCACAAATAAATGCTCCTACTGTGTGGGAAGAAACGCTCTCTTCTGGACTAGAAGTGTATGGTATAGAAAATAGCGAGGTTCCGCTAGTACAATTTCAAATGAATATACGCGGTGGTTTACTACTTGAGGATATTAAAAAAGTAGGAGTTTCAAACTTACTTGCAGATTTACTTATGAAAGGTACTGCAACAAAAACAACCGCACAGCTAGAAAATGAAATAGAAAGTCTGGGTGCAAGTATTTATACCTATACAGATAAAGAAAATGTATACATAGGAGGTACCACACTTGCCAAAAATTATGATAAAACCATAGCACTTGTACAAGAGATTTTACTTGAGCCTAGATGGGATGAGACAGAGTTTGAGCTTTTAAAGCAAAGCACCCTTAGCCGTCTTGAGCAACAGCAGGCAAACCCAAATAGTATAGCTGCTATAGAGTTTGATAAATTAATCTATGGTAAAAATAGCCTACTTGCACAAAACACGCTAGGTACACCAGCTTCTGTAAAGTCTATAACACTAGAAGACCTTAAAGCGTTTTATACTAATAATATTTCGCCTACTGTGGCAAAGTTACAAGTAGTAGGAGCTATAGATGAGAGCAAAGCTACAAGCGCTCTTGCTGGACTTAATGATAACTGGGAGGCCAGAGAGGTGGTAATACCTACACCAGTGGTACCTCAAGCTCCAGAGCAGTCTAATGTATATTTTTATGATGTGCCAGATGCAAAGCAATCTGTATTGAGATTTGGCTATCCAGCAATGGCAGAGACAGACCCAAATTTTTATCCAGCTCAAATGATGAACTACCGTCTAGGTGGTGGCGGCTTTGCCTCACAACTCACTCAAGAGCTTAGAGAAGGTAAAGGCTACACCTATGGTATTAGATCTCGTTTTTCTGGTTCTACATTGCCAGGTGCTTTCTCAATCTCAAGTGGTGTACGATCTAATGTAACCTATGAGTCTACAGCGCTCGTAAAGGATATATTAAAAAACTACGGAAAGAATTTTACAGAAGATGACCTTAATGTCTCTAAGAGCTTCTTGCTAAAAAGCCAGGCGCGTGCTTTTGAAACTATAGGGGCAAAACTTAATATGCTAGATGATATAGCAAACCTAGGCATCTCTCCAGATTATGTAAAAGAGCGACAGGCTATAGTTGAAAATATGACAGTAGCCGAAATTAAAAAACTATCTGCTCAGTACCTTAATCCAGATAAAATGATTTACCTCGTAGTAGGAGATAAGAAAACACAAATGGTTAAACTCGAGCAACTAGGCTACGGCACACCTATATTGCTTAATGAGAAAAAACAAACGGTAAAGGATTAAGAATCTATATATTTTAAAAACAAAGCGGATTCTTTAATTAGGGTTCGCTTTTTTTTACGCTTTCGCGAAAGCGTACTACTACCCCTTTCTTTTTATCCACACATTCCAGAGCATTCCAAGCACTAACAAAGTCATACCAAGCACCGGAAGACCAGCATACGTCTCTCCAAAAAGGAAGTAGCCAAAGATTAAAGCATAAACAAGCTCCATATATTTTATAGGAGCAACCGTTGCCGTATCTGCCAGTTGGAACGAGCGAGTGAGAAAGATTTGTCCAAAAAGTCCAAAAACACCTATACCACACACATACCACCACTCTACACCCACGGGCATACGCCAGTGTTGTATAAAAAATAAACTCCCTA
>JAHDEV010000110.1 GCA_020628615.1 Dokdonia sp. | reverse complement strand
ATGTAACGGTAACATCGATTGATGTAACAGATACTAATTTGACGCCAAGTTTAGTGGGTACGATTGCGAGTTTAGCTCCAATGGCCAACCAAACACTAACGGCTAGTTATACCATTACTCAGGCAGATGTAAATGCAGGAGAGGTAATCAATGAAGCAGTTGCTTCTGGTGAGGATCCAAATGGAAATACGGTAAGTGATGATTCTGATTCTGGTAACCCAGCAGATGATTCTGGAGCTGGTGATGATGATACGGTAACACCGCTGCCATCTTCTTCAGAGCTTACTCTTGTTAAGAGTTCAAGTATAGACATTGCTTCAAATACAATTACTTATACATACACGGTAGAAAATACTGGAAATGTGGCGGTATTTGATATAGTACTGGTTGAAACGGCCTTTTCGGGAACAGGTGTTACTCCAGTCCCTGTTTACACAGGTGGTGGTAGTGATATTGATGGCGATACAGATGCTCCTGATGCAAATCCAGGTGATACCCTTTTATTCACAGCTAGTTACTTATTAACCCAAACTGATATTGATGCAGGTGTGGTTACAAATCAAGCAGAAGTTAATGGAACTGCTCCAAATGGAGCCACAGTTTCTGACGAGTCTGACTCTGGTAACGATGGAGATAATACCGGTAATGACAATGACCCTACTAATACATTCATACCTCAAGATGCAAGTATGAATCTCAATAAGATTGGTGTGCTAGACGATGGAGGTGACGGATTACAAGCAGGCGATCTAATTACCTATACATTCACACTAACAAATACGGGAACAACTACTATTGCAAATCCAATTCTTACAGACCAATTATTAGGAGGGGTTATTGCAGGTCCAGATTCTGGAGATGTAAGCAATACGGCTATTCTTGATGTAGATGAAGAATGGATTTACACAGCGACCTATGCACTTACTCAAGATGATGTAGATGCTGGAATGGTTGTGAATACAGCATCTGTTGCTGGAAGCGCTCCTAACGGTGAGCCTATCTCAGATGTTTCGGATGATCCAAATGACGCTTCTAATGTAGATCCAAATGGTGATGGTAATCCAGATGATCCTACTATTGTTGATTTTGGATGTATGCCAGATATATCTTTATTTAAAGAAGACATAGCTTTTAGTGGAGATGTGACGAACCCAGTTCCAGGAGATATCATAACTTTTCAATTTACTGCAGTTAATACAGGCAATGTTACCCTACTTAATGCAGAGATATTTGATGCATTATTAGGAGGATTTGTAGGAGAATTTGAAGAAATTCAGGTAGGAGAATCTTTAACGACAACACAAACTTATACAATTACTCAAGATGATATTGATACGGGTAATGTGCTTAATACAGCATTTATTGTTGCAGATCCTATTGGAGATGATTGTGATGAAGTAAGAGATGTTTCGCACGATAGGGATTTTTCTACAAGTGGTGTAGATTCTGATGGTGATGGTGATTCTACAAATGATGTCCTAGTAGACTCAGATGGAGATGGTGAACCTGATAACGATACAGAGGTGTTCTTACAGCAAAACCCTTTAATAGAACTGACTAAGACGTTTGTTTACCTAGATAGTAATGGTAATGGAGTAATAGATCTAGGTGATCAATTAGAATACAACTTTGTTGTGATGAATAATGGTAATGTTACTATTACCGATATTGTGATTAATGATCCTTTACTTGGAGGTATAGTAGGTGTAATAGATGTACTTACTCCATCAGACACAGGTAATGTGACAGCAACTTATAACTTAACTCAAGAAGATATTGATGCGGGTGAGGTTACAAATACGGCAACAGCTGTAGGTAATGACCCTTTTGATAATGATGTAAGTGCAATCGATACGGTGATTTTTGATATTGTTGAAATGGGTGAAATCACCTTGATTAAAGGTGCGCAGTTACAAGACACTAATAATAGTAATACGGTAGATGTGGGAGATGAAATAGTATATACGTTTACAGTGACAAATACTGGAAACGTAACTGTTTCTAATCTTATTATTAATGATTCTACAATTGGAGTTGCAGGTCTTATTGTAAATCCAGATGTATTGCTTCCTGGTGAAAGTGGAGTTGCGATTGCGACATACGTACTTACATTTGATGATACACAAGTAGGAATGATTATAAACTCTGCTCAGGTAAGTGGTACAGATGCAATGGGTAATCCTCTTACAGACATATCTGATAGTTCAAATCCTGCAGATGATACAGGGGCAAATGATGATCCTACAGTTACAATGTTTGAAATTGCTAGTATATCCTTACTTAAAACTGGTGAATATGTAGATACAAATCTCAATAATATAGTAGATCAAGGAGATCGTATAGATTATAGCTTTACAGTAATTAATACGGGTAATACACCTTTATTTGATGTGACTGTAGAAGATAGTCTAGTAGATGTTCAAGGAGGACCTATAGATCTTGCAATAGAGGAAACAGATAGCTCAACATTTACAGCGAGTTATGTACTTACTAATGATGACGTTGCAAATGGCAGCGTAGTAAATACGGCAACAGTAAATGCTAGAACGGCAAACGGGGCTATTGTAAGTGATACTTCTGATGATCCAACAGATACAGCAGATAATGACCAAAACAATGACGGTGAGCCAGATGACCCTACAGTTACGATTCTCAATGTAGAGCAAGGACTAGAGATTTTTAATGAAATCTCACCAAATGGTGATGGTGTAAATGAAACCTTTGTTATTCAAGGATTACAGAATTACCCTAATAATGTACTTCGTATCTATAATAGATGGGGCAACATAGTTTTTGAGCAAGCGGGTTACCAAAATAATTTTAATGGAACGTCTAATGGAAGGGCTACTATTAACAAGGATGATAAGCTCCCAGTAGGAACGTATTATTACGTCTTAGATTTAAATGATGGTAGTACAGGTCGTGCGGGATGGTTATATATAAATAGATAATTTACGTGTTAAGCACTAAAAAATAAAAATATGAACGTAAAGAATAGCGTATTGTTATTGTGTCTGGTGACTATGTCCTTTCAGACACTATTTGCACAACAAGACCCTCAGTTTACTCAGTATATGTATAACACCTTAGGTGTAAATGCTGCATATGCAGGCTCTAGAGGTCACGTTTCTGTGTTAGGTTTAGTGCGATCTCAATGGGTAGGTTTAGACGGAGCTCCAAGAACCCAAACCTTTTCTATTGATTCACCATTAAGTGAAAAGGTAGGTTTAGGCCTTGCTATTGTTAATGATGAACTAGGACCGTCTAAAGAAACCTACGTAGATCTTAATTTTTCATACACTATAATGACCTCAGATACGAGAAAACTCTCGTTTGGACTTAAGGGTGGAGGGCGATTTTTAGATATAGATTTTAGTCGTGGTAATGCACAAAGTCCTGATGTCCTTTTTCAAAATAACGTAAGCGAGTTTTTACCCACCCTTGGGGCTGGTGTGTACTGGCATAACGATCGTAATTATATTGGAGTGTCTATTCCTAATTTATTTACAGATCAAACGTATGACGATATCCAGCAAACGGTTGCTGCAGAAAGATTACATCTTTTTATTATAGGTGGGGTCGTAACAGATCTTAGCCCTACTACTAAGTTTAAACCAGCATTCTTAGTAAAGAGTGTGAGTGGAGCGCCTCTTATAGTGGACTTATCTGCAAATTTTATGTTTTATGAAAAGCTGAGACTCGGAGTGTCTTACAGGTGGGATGATTCTGTAAGTGGTCTTGCAGGCTTCCAGTTAACGCCTCAACTACTACTAGGATACTCATACGATTATACAACAACAGAGTTGCAGCGTTTTAATACAGGTAGTCACGAGGTTACATTGAGATTTGACCTTATATCAAAAAGTAAAAAAATTAAGTCACCACGTTTCTTTTAAATTTTAGATGATGACAAAACAGATCACAATATTACTGCTCTTATTTAGCGCGTTAGTCTATGCACAAAAAATAGATAATAAGGCAGACAGATTTTTTGAAGAAATGCGCTACGTAGAAGCCGCTGCTGTTTATGAAAAGGCTATAGGCAAAGGAGATGCGTCTATGGAACTACTTCAGAAGGCTGGAGACTCTTACTATTTTAACACAAATATGCCTGAGGCAAATAAGTGGTATGATTTGCTTCTAAGTCAGTATCAAGAGCAAGTAAACCCAGAATACATCTTCCGCTTTGCCCATACGTTAGAAGGGATGGGAAATTACAAGGCCGCAAGAAAATGGATGAAAGCTTTCGCGAAAGCGTCAAAAGATAGTGATAGACGCATCTCTGAGTATGCGCAACAGGATAAGACATTACAAGATGTACTTGCCATACCAGCACAATTTGAATTAAATAACCTATCTATAAATACAAAATATTCAGATTTTGGACCTGCCTACTATGGAGATAAGCTTGTCTATTCATCTGCAGTAGATACTTCATATTTTATAAAGAGAAGGTATCACTGGAATGAGCAGCCTTTTTTGAACTTATTTATAGGTCAAATAAATGCAATCGAAAATGAAGTAATTCGAGAGAAAGAGTTTTCTGAAACAATTAATACAAGATATCACGAAGCGACTATTGCTTTTGCCGAAAATGGAAGCCGGATTTATTTTACTCGTAATAACTATGATGGCAACTTAAGAAGGGGTGAAGATGGAGTGAGCCACCTCAAACTGTATACAGCTGTAAAGAACGATAGTCTTAAGTATAATCAAGATTGGGTAAATGTACAGGAGCTACCTTTTAATAGTGATCAATACTCTACTGGACACCCTACATTGAGTAAGGATGGAAGTAAATTGTATTTTGTCTCAGATATGCCTGGAACAATAGGTGCTACAGATATCTTTGTGGTAGATATATTAGGTAACAATACTTACTCAGAACCAAAGAATCTAGGCCCTACAATTAATACTTCTGGTAGAGAGATGTTTCCGTATATAACTAATGAACATTTATACTTTGCATCAGACGGTCATCTAGGAGTAGGAGGACTTGACGTTTTTGAGAGTGTGATTACTAAAATGAATTTTGAAGCTCCTCAAAATTTAGGAAAACCATTAAATAGTGAGTTGGATGATTTTGGGTTTATTATAAACGAAAGCGGTGATCAAGGTTTTGTATGTTCTAATAGAGCTGGAGGTAAAGGAGATGATGATATTTATGCCATACAACGCATTACACCAGAAGAAAACCCAGATTTATGTAGTCAGCTTGTAAAAGGATATGTTTTTAATGCTGTAACTCAAGAACGCATTGCAGATGCTGTCATAGCACTATACAATAATGAAGGAAAAAAACTAGTAGAAACAGTAAGCAAGTCAAATGGGGATTACGTTTTTAACTATGGGCTTAACTGTGGAGAGCATTATGAAGTAAGGTTACAAAAAACCGGCTATACTCCAAGTAGTAAAGTATTTGTTACTTCAGAAATCACTTCAGAAACTATTGTTCCTCTTGATTTAGAAACAGTGAGTGATCTTATCGTGGAAGATAGCGGTCTTTTAAAAATTAAAGTAGGTGTCATATTTTTTGATTTAGATAAAGATTACATAAGACCGGATGCAGCTTTAGAGCTTAATAAAATTGTAATATTGATGACTCAACAGCCAGCAATGAAAATTCATATCGAGTCACATACAGATGCTAGAGCAGATGATGACTATAATATGGAGCTTTCTCAAAGGCGTGCTATAACAACAAAAGACTATTTAATAAGACAGGGTATAAGTAGTGGTAGAATTTTATCTGCAAAAGGATTTGGGGAAACTAGATTGCTTAATACTTGTTCTAATGGCGTAGACTGTGAAGATGGACAGCATCAAATAAATAGAAGATCTGAGTTTATTATATCAGAAATGTAAATATAGTTCAAAGCGTTGTGCGACATATTATACTGGCGACAGAATCATTTTTAATTCTAAGATATGTTGCAGTTAGGTTTTTCTGATAATTGCCAAGAGTTTTATATAAGGGCAGTTATGTGATTAGTATAGGTATTACTAAACTGTTAAATAATAAAGTAATACAAATGGTGTATGTTAATATATTGATGCCTGGTTGTAAAAAAGTGCTCTGTGATGCTGTTATTCCCCTTTTACTTTGCTATACTTGCTGATTCTACGAGTAAAATACTTGGGATATTACTTGTACTAAGTTTTGTGAAGTAAATATTTAGTATCAGATTTATGCATTTACTGTATAATTTAGTAATTACATACTAAATTAATTGTAAATAAAATAAGACGATGCTTTTCAATATTTGTTACACATAATCTAATTAATTACTATATTTAACCCTTTACTAATTTAAACTTTAAGATCAAGAGCAATGAAAAAATTATTCTCTATCATGGCAGTTGCCGCTGTAGTAGTGTTAAGCACATTTACCGCTAACGCAAGCAACGCACAAACAACACTTCCAGTACAGATTCAACAAATAGTTGCAAATGTAGATGCTGGTTCTTCTTTTCAGGATGACGCAGCAGCAGAGGAGCTTTCTTTTACACAAGATTTGAAAAAACGATTTATAGAAGGAGGTCCTGGATTTATGGGAATTGTACTTTTATGTCTAATATTAGGTCTTGCAATTGCAATTGAGCGTATTATATACTTAAACTTAGCCTCTACTAACACAAAGAAGCTTCAGCAAGATGTTGAAGATGCACTTAACAGTGGTGGAGTAGAAGCAGCAAAAGAAGTTTGTCGTAACACAAAAGGACCAGTAGCATCTATATACTACCAAGGTCTTGATAGAGTAGACGAAGGTCTAGACTCTGCAGAGAAAGCTGTTGTAGCTTACGGAGGTGTACAGATGGGACAACTTGAGAAAAACGTATCTTGGGTATCGTTATTCATCGCACTTGCACCTATGCTTGGGTTTATGGGTACGGTAATCGGGATGATCCAAGCCTTCGATAGAATTGAAGCAGCTGGAGATATGAACCCTGCACTAGTTGCCGGAGGTATTAAAGTAGCACTTCTTACAACAGTATTTGGACTGATTGTGGCTATTATTCTTCAAATATTCTATAACTATATTATTGCAAAAATTGACAGTATCGTAAACGATATGGAAGATGCATCAATCACATTGATGGACATGCTTGTACGTTACAAGAAGTAATATATAGTAATCTTAAAAATTCATACATATTATGGGATTACATAAAATTTTAAAATTCATTGTAGCTATCGTAGGTGTTGCAGCATTAGTTGTAGCAGGTATGGTATGGGCAAACAATGATGCCATCGTAGGTGGTGATTCACAGAACCTTGTCGATATAATGATCCTCCTTGCGTGGGCGGTTATAGGTATCGCTTTAGTACTCGTAGTAGTTTTTGTTCTCAAAGGTCTATTTTCGGGTAATGCAAAAAACACACTTGTAGGAGCTGGATCTTTCTTGCTTATCGTTGCTATTTCTTATTTCGCTGCAAGCGGAGCAGAAGAAGTACCAATGAAAGACGGAGAAGTTCTTTCTGCTAGTGGTTCACAGTGGGTAAGTGCTGGTATAAATGCATTCTTTATTCTTGCAGCAATTGCAATTATACTTATGCTAGTATCAGGAGCTAAGAAACTTGTAAATAAATAATTATGGCTAGG
>JAHDEV010000109.1:6366-7806 GCA_020628615.1 Dokdonia sp. | reverse complement strand
AAACTTTAGAAGAGGTAGAGGCGTTCAGAATTAAGTATTCTGGAAAGAAGGGGCTTGTTAATGATTTTATGGCAGATTTTCGCAATGTGCCTAATGAGATGAAGCGCGAGTATGGACAGGTAATTAACACCCTTAAAGCGAGTGCTCTTGAAAAAGTAAACGAGCTTAAAGAAAAGCTAGAAGGCGCCGAAGAAGAAACGGCTACCGGAGATTTATCACGTCCAGGTGAACCTATTGAAATAGGAGCACGCCACCCTATCTCTATTGTAAAAAATCAAATTATTGATATTTTTTCACGCATAGGATTCAACGTTTCTGAAGGTCCAGAAATAGAAGATGACTGGCATAACTTTACTGCCTTAAATCTTCCTGAGTATCACCCAGCACGTGATATGCAGGATACCTTCTTTATACAAACAGATCCAGACGTATTATTACGCACGCATACCTCATCTGTACAGGTGAGATATATGGAAAATAACAAACCACCTATACGTACAATCTCTCCAGGTCGTGTATATCGTAACGAGGCTATAAGTGGTCGTTCACACTGTTTCTTTCACCAGGTAGAAGGATTATACATAGATAAAGACGTATCATTTGCAGATCTTAAACAAACACTGCAGTACTTCACCACAGAGATGTTTGGGAAAAGTAAAATACGTTTACGTCCATCATACTTCCCATTTACAGAGCCTAGTGCAGAAGTAGACGTATACTGGGGTCTTGAGACAGAGACAGATTACAAAATGACAAAAGGAACCGGATGGCTTGAGATTATGGGCTGTGGTATGGTAGATCCTAATGTACTTGAAAACTGTGGTATTGACTCAAAAGAGTACAGTGGCTTTGCGTTTGGTATGGGTATAGATCGTATTGCACTATTACTACACCAGATCTCAGACATTAGAATGCTTAGTGAGAACGATGCACGTTTCTTAGAGCAGTTTAAATCTGCTTTTTAAAGTCATACTATCCCCTCGAGCGCAGTCGTGGGAAACATCATTTCTTTATTAAATAGGTCTTTACTGCGCTTGACCAGATTAGAGCTATGCGCAAAGACATTATCATACCAGAAGTAAAAGACGTTTATATCGCTGCTGTGCAAGAAATGCACGAGGAGTTTAAAACACTAGACTGGAATGCATATATCATAAACGATGGCCTAGCACCACTCGAGATGGTACTTCTTACCGTACAAGGCTATAATGATAAGCAAATGACCACGCACACGCGTCACACCATAAAAGTGCTACCAGCAAAGGGGTTTGCAAAGATTGAGTTTATGCAAGAAGATATCTTTAAGCTAGATAACTTCTACTCGGTTACATATTTTCTAGATAACAAGATGTATGAGAAGCGTTTTGAGTTTCCTGCACATACCATAAAAGCAGAAAGCGCCGTAGCGCTTCCTGTAATGGATAAAGATGGTGTACTAGC
>JAHDEV010000109.1:0-6266 GCA_020628615.1 Dokdonia sp. | reverse complement strand
ATTTTGGCTTGTTTTTCACGAGACTCATTAAGTTCTAAAGCACTTTTTGCTGCATAATAGCCTTCGGCAATCATAGACATTTCCATCTGTGCGCTTTTTACCGTGTAGCCCTTCCCTATCATATTACCGAACATTCTGTTACGGCTAAAGACAGAATAACCCGTCACCAATAAATCTCCTAAATAAGCAGAGCCATTAATGTCTCTCTTCATCTTATGAGCACGTTTTACATAACGTTTAATCTCACGTATAGCGTTACTCATTAACAACGCTTGAAAGTTATCTCCGTAGCCTAAACCGTGTGCAATACCAGCCGCGATGGCATAAATATTTTTGAGCGTAGCAGCATACTCAATCCCGATAATGTCATCACTAGTGGTACATTTTATATAATCACTAGATAGGTTTTTTGCCACCAGCTTTGCATTTTCTTTATCTGCACAAGCTATTGTAAGATATGACAAACGCTCAAGCGCTACCTCCTCTGCGTGACAAGGGCCAGCAATAACGCCTATATTTTCAAAAGGTATGTTATATACATTGTGAAAGTGATCACCCACCAGCTTACCACTCTCTGGCATTATGCCTTTTATAGCAGAAATAATGAGTTTATTTTCTAAAGAAGCCGTGAGCTTTGCTAGCTCACCGCCTATAAAAGCAGATGGCACTGCAAAGATGACTACATCTGCATAAGCAACAATCTCGTTTATATCATTACTTAACTTAAGCTGTTCTGGCTTAAACTCTACAGAGCTTAGGTAACTTGGGTTATGCTCTTCGCGTTTGATGTGCTCAAGTGCGTAGTTACTGCGCATATACCAACCTACAGTCTCTAGGTTTTCACATAGCATTTTTACAATAGCGGTTGCCCAGCTTCCTCCTCCTATAACTCCAAATGTGGGTTTACTCATCATCTGTATTTTATGTCTTAATTATGCTAGTTACTTTTTCATCACGTTGCCTACCTTTTCTGGTAGTACCTCGTAGCCCATATTATATAATGTGAACCCAAAGATATCTGCATACTGCTCAATAGTTTTTGCTACTGGCGTACCAGCACCGTGACCAGCGTCTGTCTCAATACGTATAAGTACTGGGGCATCTCCTGCTTGCTTTTCTTGAAGCTCTGCCGCAAACTTAAATGAGTGAGCAGGTACTACACGATCATCGTGATCTCCCGTAGTAACCATTGTTGCTGGGTATGACGTTCCCGCTTTTACATTATGTACTGGAGAATACCCTTTGAGGTATTCAAACATTTCTTTACTATCCTCTGCTGTACCATAATCATATGCCCATCCTGCACCTGCTGTAAAGGTGTGGTAACGTAACATATCCATTACACCTACTGCTGGTAATGCTACTTGCATAAGATCTGGACGTTGTGTCATTGTTGCTCCTACAAGTAAACCTCCGTTAGAACCACCGCGTATTGCTAAGTACTTTTTTGAGGTGTATTTGTTATCAATAAGATACTCTGCGGCTGCAATAAAATCATCAAAGACATTTTGCTTTTGCATCTTAGTTCCTGCATCGTGCCATTTTTTACCATACTCACCACCTCCTCTTAAGTTAGGCACTGCATACACTCCACCTTGCTCCATCCACACAGCATTTGCAATGCTAAAGCTAGGTGTAAGACTTACATTAAAACCTCCGTAAGCATATAAAATAGTAGGGTTCTTACCATTGAGCTCAGTTCCCTTTTTATACGTGATAATCATAGGCACCTTCGTACCATCTTTAGAGTTATAAAACACCTGCTTGCTCTCGTAAGCTTCTGGGTCAAAATCTATATCTGGCTTGATAAATAATTCTGAGGTACCAGATGCGATGTCGTATTTATAAATGCTCCCTGGCGTTTTATAGTTTGAAAAACTATAGTACAGTTCTTTTTCATCTTTTTCTGCGCCAAAACCTCCTACGCTTCCTACTCCTGGTAATTCTACATCGCGCACTAGCTTACCGCTGTAGTCATACTGTTTTACCTTTGAAACTGCATCTACCATATAACGTGCAAAAAATGATCCTCCTCCAGTACTTGGGCTCAATACATTTTCTGTTTCTGGTATAAAATCTACCCAGTTTTCTGGTGTAGGGTTAGATGCATCTACCGTTACAACACGCATATTAGGCGCATCAAGATTAGTTGCTATAAAAAGCTTGCTCCCTACGTTTTCCATCACGTAGCTATCAGAATCTTCGTGACCAAGTATGGTTACAAAGTCACTACCTGGCTTGGTAAGGTCTTTTATAAATAACTTTCCTCCAGAAGTAGAGCTACGAGCGCTCACAAGCAGATAACGGTTATCTTTTGTCACATTACCTCCTACATAACGATGCTTCTCTGCAGCTGTTCCTCCAAAAATGAGCTTATCTGTAGACTGTGCTGTACCTAATTTATGATAGTATAATTTATGCTGATCTGTCTTTGCCGATAGTTCGCTGCCCTTAGGCTTATCATAACTAGAGTAATAAAAACCTTCATTTTTATACCAAGACATTCCTGAGAATTTTACATCTACTAGGGTATCTTCTACAATTTCTTTTTTCTCTGTATCCATTACCAGAATCTTGCGCCAGTCACTTCCTCCCTCAGAAATGGCATAAGCAAGAATAGATCCATCCTCAGAGAAGCTAGCTCCTCCTAAGGAAATAGTACCATCTTCTGCAAAGGTGTTTGGATCTAGAAATACCGTAGCTGTACTAGGATCTTCACCTGTTTTGTAGCGGTAAATTACATATTGATTTTGGAGTCCGTCGTTTTTATAGAAGTACGTATAATCACCTTCTTTAAAAGGTGAACCTACTTTCTCATAGTTCCATAAAGTAGCGAGTCTATCTTTAAGCTCTGCTCTAAAAGGAATATTCTTGAGGTAGTCTTGCGTAGTGTTGTTTTCACGCTTTACCCAGTCCATTGTTTCCTCACTGCGATCGTCTTCTAGCCAGCGATAAGGATCTTGCACTTCTGTGCCAAAATAGGTGTCTACCGTATCTACTTTTTTTGTTTCAGTATAAGTTACAGCCATCGATGTTGATTGTTTTTCGGCGTCTTGATTACAGCTTATTATTGCGGTTGTAGCCAGTGCAAATAGAACTAGTTTTTTCATAACGTGTGGGTGTTTGAATGGAGATTCAAGATACGAGTTATTACGCTTTCGCGAAAGCATAAAAAAACCCACTCAAATAAGTGGGTATAAATATGTTATGGTGCGCACTACCTACACTAAATCTTTGTAATAAGACCAGTTGCGATAAATGAAGTAACCATTGAGGATGGCAACTAGTAATGCTGGCACAATATTAGGCGGATCAAGCACTGCGTGAAAGAGCACAATATTTACCGAAATAGGTATAAGTGCTAGTAATGCCGCAGGAAATGCTTTTTTAGTAATAAATAGTACTCCAATAATCGCTTCAAGCCCTCCCACAAGTGGCCACATATAACCACTATCTGTAAATGCCTGAAAAAGATTTGCTGCGCCTACGTTATCACCAAATTCAAAATCTGGCATAAACCAGAAAAATTTATTCAGACCAAAGACAAGTAACATAAGTCCTAGGCCTATTCTTATAATTGTGTGTGCTAATTTCATTATGGTTGGTTTTATTGTTCCTAACCTTAGACGAAGTGAGCAGCACTTAATTACAACACCTACTCTTTACCGTCTAGCAGCTCTTGAAATTTGATCTTATACCTAGAGAGATGCAAACCATCTATAAGACCGTGGTGTACATACAAGGCAACAGGCATTGTGTAAACTCCTGGCTCTTTTTGAGTAATCTGGCCGTAAGAAATTTTTGGAACACTGTCTTTTGCTTTAAAGAGTCTTGAATGTGTGATTGCTGTAAAATCCATCCAAGGTATGGCAGAGCAATGCATCACATCATCTGTATTAATAGGCGGAAAAAGCTCATCTGACTCCTTCACACGCTCCACCTCACGCTCTACAGATTTTGTAAAAACCGTCATATCTGCATCGTAAGGAATGTAACTAAACCCAAACGTCTCATTGTCTCTCATAAGCGTAGCGCTAGCGCTTATAGTATCTAGCAACACCACCTCTCCATTAGGCCTAATGCGGTATCTAAAGTTTTCTATAGCCATAGCCGCCTCAAGAGATTTATGCAGGTAGTACACAAAAAGTGAGATACCCTGCTCTTTTGCTCGTTGCTTTGCAAGTGTCATATCTACTTGCCAAGTGATCCCAAAGTAAGGCTCTTCAAATTGTGAGAAAAACTCAAAATGCTTCTTACGTTTCCAGGTGGTGATGTCTATTTTTTTCAATGCTTGAGGTATTTATCACAAATATAAAAAGTCCCTCGCGATGAGGGACTTTTTATACACTAAGATATGTCAAAGCTGGATTTACACTAGTCCGTTTGCTACAAGGTACTCACCTATTTGCACTGCATTTGTTGCTGCTCCCTTACGAAGGTTATCAGACACAATCCACATATTTACTGTATTCTCTTGTGAGTAATCACGACGTATACGACCTACAAAAACATCATTTTTACCCTCTGCATAAATAGGCATAGGGTACGTATTTGTATCTGGGTTGTCTTGTACAGTTACTCCAGAAGTTTCATTAAGAACCTTACGAATGTCCTTCTCTTCAAAAGGCGCACGCAGCTCTACATTTACAGATTCACTATGTCCTCCTACTACTGGAATACGTACTGCTGTAGCTGTAACAGCTATAGAGCGATCATCTAGTATTTTTTGAGTTTCGTTTACCAGTTTAAGTTCTTCCTTTGTGTATCCATTTTCTTCAAAAACATCACAAGCTGGTATGGCGTTGCGGTGTATAGGGTATGGGTATGCCATCTCACCTTTTTCACCCGCATATTCGTTTTCTAGTTGCTCTACTGCTTTTACTCCCGTACCCGTAATAGATTGATAAGTAGATATGACTAATCTCTTAATACCGTACTCTCTATGTAAAGGAGACATTGCTAGCACCATCTGTATGGTAGAGCAATTAGGGTTTGCAATAATCTTATCTTCCTTAGTTAGTGAGGTTGCGTTTATTTCTGGCACTACAAGCTTCTTTGTAGGGTCCATTCTCCAGGCAGAGCTGTTATCTATTACTGTTGTACCTACCTCTGCAAACTGAGGTGCAAACTCCTTTGAGGTGTTTCCTCCAGCAGAGAAGATTGCTATTTGCGGCTTTGCTGCAATGGCATCTTCCATAGAGTGAATCGTGTACTCCTTGTCTTTATAAGTAACCTTTTTACCTACAGAGCGCTCTGAGGCTACAGGTATTAACTCTGTAATTGGGAAATCACGTTCTGCAAGAACTTTTAACATCACTTGGCCTACCATCCCGGTGGCTCCTACTACCGCTACTTTCATAGTATCGTTTTAAAGAGGTTGTTTTAAAAATGAGCTTCGCTTTCGCGAAAACTTTATAGAACGTCAAAGTTAGCACGCATTAACGATTTATAAGCCGTTGAAATCTTAAAAGTTAGTTAGATATATAACAATACATCAAACTTTGTTTTAATTGCATAAAAAAACCACCTTGTTAGATAAACAAGGTGGTTTAAGTTAGAATATAATAGTGTAGCGGTTGCTACGAGTAATTACTTCTTAAGAGCGTCTCTGATCTCTTTTAATAAATCAATCTCAGATGGTCCTGGATCTGCTGGAGCTTCTTCTACAACAGGCTTCTTAGTTTTGTTGTAAGCTTTAACCATCATAAATAATACAAATCCTACGATTACTAAGTTTATGATTGCATTGATCCACTTACCATACATAATTGCATTTTCGGCAGTAGTAACTGTACCATCTGCAGCTACAACAGCCTCATCAAGTACTACTTTAAGATCTGCAAAGTCTACTCCTCCTGCAAAGTGACCTACGATAGGCATCATAATATCTCCTACAAAACCGTTGATTACTAATCCAATTGCACCAGCAAGGATAACAGCGACAGCAAGATCTATGACGTTACCCGTCATAATAAACTCTTTAAATTCTTTTAACATTTTAATGTATTTTAAGGTTAATTTTTAAGCAAGGTAATAAAAAAAAGCAAAGCCTAAAGAAACGTTAATTTTTTTTAATGTTAAAAACACTAGTCTCGGAGAACGACACGTTTTACACGCTGACCAACCATTGTAAGTAATTCGTAAGAGATAGACTGCACTTCTTGAGCTAAAGCATCTGCACCTGTTTGTGTTCCAAAAATCTCTACATCATCTCCCTCCTCACAGGCAATGTTTGTAACGTTTACCATAATCATATCCATACAGAC
>JAHDEV010000108.1:4713-7845 GCA_020628615.1 Dokdonia sp. | reverse complement strand
AAGAGGATAATGGTAGGTTAAACGTTGTTACCACTACCTCTATGATTACAGACCTAGTAAAAAACATAGGCGGTGAGCACATCAACTTGCAGGGGCTTATGGGTGCCGGAGTAGACCCTCACCTGTATAAAGCAAGTGCTGGAGATGTTACAAAACTATCACGCGCAGATGTTATTTTTTATAACGGCCTACACCTAGAAGGTAAACTGGTAGAGGTTTTTGAAAAGATGAACGCTGCACAAGTGACGCAGGTGGCACTGGGCGAAGCGTTAGATAAAAACACCCTCATAGGGTCAGACTATTTTGCGTCTAACTATGATCCTCACGTGTGGTTTAACATTAGTTACTTTAAGCAGTTTGTTGCAGAGGTAACAAGTACGCTTTCGCGAAAGGACCCTCAAAACGCATCACATTATCAAGCAAATGCCAAAACCTACCTAGCAAAACTAGAAACCCTAGAAGCCGAAATTAAAGCCAAAGTAGCCACTCTAGCTCCCGAGAAAAGAATACTGGTTACAGCACACGATGCCTTTAATTATTTTGGGAAGAGTTATGGTTTTGAAGTGGTAGGATTACAAGGTCTATCTACAGCAACAGAGGCTGGTGTGCAAGATGTACAGCGTCTATCAAAATTTATAATAGAGAATAATGTAAAAGCCATCTTTGTAGAAAGCTCTGTGCCTAGGCGCACTATAGAAGCCCTACAAGCCGCAGTACAATCTAAAGGAAACGAAGTAACTATAGGCGGATCTCTATATAGCGATGCGCTGGGTAATGCTGGTACAGAAGAGGGAACCTACATAGGGATGTTTACATATAATGTGACTACAATCGTAGAAGCCTTAAAATAAAACAATGTCAGAATCAAAAATAGCCATACGCGTAGATGATCTCACCGTTGCTTATAACTATAAGCCAGTGCTGTGGGATATAGATCTTGAAGTGCCTGAAGGTGTGCTTATGGCAATAGTAGGTCCTAATGGTGCGGGTAAATCTACCCTTATAAAATCCATTTTGGGTATTATAGACCCCATAGCGGGTAGTGTTTCCATTTATGGAAAACCATACGATAAGCAGCGTAAGCTAGTGGCCTACGTACCTCAAAAGGGGAGTGTAGACTGGGATTTTCCCACTACGGCGCTAGATGTAGTGATGATGGGAACGTATGGAAAGCTAGGGTGGATAAAGAGACCAGGAGCAAAGCAAAAAAAGGCAGCGCTAGAAGCACTTGAAAAAGTAGGAATGCTTCCTTTTAAGGGTAGGCAAATAAGCCAGTTGTCTGGAGGGCAACAACAACGCGTTTTTCTAGCGAGAGCCTTGGTGCAAAATGCTGCTATTTATTTTATGGATGAGCCTTTTCAAGGGGTAGATGCTACGACAGAGATTGCCATTATTAATATCTTAAAGGAACTTCGTAAAGCAGGTAAAACCGTAGTGGTTGTACATCACGATTTACAAACGGTACCAGAGTATTTTGACTGGGTAACATTCTTAAATGTAAAAAAGATTGCCACGGGGCCCGTAAAAGATATTTTCAACGATGATAACCTTACTAAAACTTATGGAATTAATTATAAGGTAGCGGTAAATCAGTAGGTAGTAGACGGTAGTTTTTAGTCGATAGTCGGTAGAAAAAAAGGATGTGTGGAAAATTCTAAGTTTAAGTTTGAAGATTTGATAGTGTACCAAAAGGCCTTAGATTTTGTAGATGATATTTATTGTCTCACTAAGAGATTTCCAAAGGATGAGTTGTATGGTTTAACTTCACAATATAAACGTGCTGCTGCTTCCATTCCTTTGAATATAGCAGAAGGATCGGGAGATACAGATGCTCAGTTTAATCGATATCTCCAAATGGCTTGGGACTCAGTAAAGGAATGTGTAGTATGCTCAACAATAGCGAGAAGACAAGATTTTATATCAGCAGATGAAGATTTTGGATGCAAGAAATAAATTATCAGAATTAGCAAAGATGATAACCTCATTACAACGTTACTTAAAAAAGAAATAATAAAAATACAGTAAGCACTACTGTCTAAATTCTACCGACTACCGTCTAAAAACAAATGGAACTCTCAGATTACTTCTCGCAGTTATTTTCAGATTATACTCTAAGGACTATTACCTTGGGTACAGCTATTCTTGGAGCAATCTGTGGGATGTTAGGGAGTTTTGCGGTATTGAGAAAACAGAGCCTTCTAGGTGATGCTATATCACACGCAGCCCTACCAGGTATTGCAATTGCTTTTTTAATCACTGGTACAAAAGATAGTAATATCTTATTGCTTGGAGCGCTCGTAAGTGGTTTGATAGGTACTTTCTGGATACGAGGTATGATTACAAAAACGCACCTCAAGAGTGATACAGCATTTGGTCTTGTGTTATCATTATTTTTTGGTTTTGGAATGTTATTGCTCACATTTATACAGAAACAACCGAATGCAAACCAAGCAGGACTTGATAAATACCTATTTGGTCAGGCCGCAACGCTGGTAGAGAGCGACGTGATTTTAATGGCAATTGTAACTGGGGTCTGCCTGGTGATTATGTTACTCTTCTGGAAAGAGTTTAAAATCCTCCTCTTTGATGCAGATTATACAAAGACCTTAGGATTTAACACAAGATTTATAGATGTACTTATTACCTTTTTTATAGTCTTGGCGATTGTCTTAGGGTTGCAAACGGTAGGAGTGGTACTTATGAGTGCTATGCTTCTTGCTCCCGCCGCAGCTGCAAGACAATGGACAAACAAGCTTAGTGTAATGATAGTGCTTGCAGCTATTTTTGGTGCCTTTTCTGGTGTATTTGGCACAGCTATAAGTGCCAGTCAAAACAACTTGTCTACAGGACCCGTTATTGTACTAGTAGCTGGTGTTTTTGTGGTAGTTTCCTTTGTGTTTTCACCTGGGCGAGGTATTTTATTTAAGCAATTGCGTAAATATCAAAATAGACGCGATCTCAAGTTGCAAAAGACCCTACAGTTTATGTTTGATATTGCAAAAACGCACGAAAATATCTCTCACCCGCACGCCATAAAAATTCTTAACAACTTTCAAGGGTATACCCGTGCCTCTCTCAAAGAGATGGAAGAAAAGGAATGGGTGAAAGTACGAGGTCAGAAATGGGCAATGA
>JAHDEV010000108.1:0-4613 GCA_020628615.1 Dokdonia sp. | reverse complement strand
AAAGAGATGGAAGAAAAGGAATGGGTGAAAGTACGAGGTCAGAAATGGGCAATGACAGAAAAAGGCTATGATGCCGCAGTAAACCTTTATAAGAATAACTAATGGATGCTCAGGTAGAAATACAACTCATCGCCGCAGTAGTCGCTATAGCGTGTGCTATACCAGGAGTTTTTCTTGTATTGCGCAAGATGGCGCTCATAAGTGACGCCATAAGTCACTCTATCTTACCGGGTATTGTGATAGGCTTCTTTATAACAGAAGATCTTAACTCTCCGCTTTTAATACTGCTTGCGGCTCTTATGGGAGTGATTACAGTTGTACTCGTAGAGGCAATACAAAAAACAGGACTTGTAAAAGAAGACACGGCAATAGGCTTAGTCTTCCCAGCCTTATTTAGCATAGGTGTTATCCTCATTGCAAAAAATGCAAACGATGTACACCTAGATGTAGATGCTGTCTTGCTGGGTGAGCTCGCATTTGCCCCTTTTGATAGACTCATTGTGTCTGGTACAGATATTGGTCCAAAATCTTTATGGGTTATGGGTGCAATACTCCTTATCACCATAGGTATGCTATTTGCCTTCTTTAAGGAGCTTAAGGTAAGCACTTTTGATGCGGGTCTTTCTGCAGCGATGGGATTCTCACCTGTAGTGTTGCATTATGGATTAATGACAGTATCATCGGTTACGGTGGTGGGTGCTTTTGAGGCTGTAGGAGCTGTGCTGGTTGTAGCACTTATGATTGCCCCAGCAGCCACGGCATATTTGCTCACTTCAGATTTAAAAAAGATGCTGGTGTTATCTGTTATTTTTGGAGTTTTTTCAGCAATAGCGGGGTATTGGGTGGCTCATTTTCTTGATGCCTCTATCGCAGGATCTATGACAACCGTCCTAGGCTTAGTCTTTCTAATAGTCTATCTATTTGCGCCAAATAAAGGGCTCATCGCAGTGATGTATCGCCAGAAACAACAGCGCACAGAGGTGTCTCTACTTACATTTTTATTGCATTTAAATAATCACGAAGAGAAGAGTGAGCGCCACGTAAAACACCTTAATGAGCATATAAACTGGCAAAAGGTACGGGCAAAAACGGTGCTTGACCTTGCTGAAAGAAACAACCTTGTACGCATAGATAAAAACATCGTCTCTCTTACTACAAAGGGAAAAGAGTTTACAGACCTCGCCTTAGAATATATCATCACAAATAAGGATGAAAAAATAGAGCATATGAAGGATGATTTCTTCCTCTTTAGAGGCTAATTAATAGTTGTTTTGCAACGTGGCATTAGTTTTGGAGTATTTAAGTAACTAATCATAAGATTTAAAAAGAACCGTTGTTTATGAAAACATACCTTACACTCATTATTTTGCTTTTATTTTCCGCTTTCGCGAAAGCGCAAGACACCACAAAAGTAGAAGTCCCAAAAATATATGTAAAAGCTTATCAAGGGGCTGCTACGTCTATAAACCATACATCATTACGCCTAGTACAAGTATTGCAAGATAGTAGATGCCCAAAAGGAGCCGACTGTATCTGGGCGGGAAATGCAAAAGTTGAGGTAGAAATAATAAATGAAAAAGGTGATAAAATCACCAAACAAGTCACGATAAATGGGCTACAAGCGCCAGCAGTGTATACAGAAGAGGGTCTTGAGATCTTTATAAGAGGTCTAGCACCGTACCCTACAACGGGATCAAAAATAAACCCGCGTGATTATTATTTGAGAGTGGAGGTTAAAAACTAACAACCACAACTACCATTGCCACAGCCATTGTCATTCTTTTTCTTTAAAAAAGACGGGGTGTATATAAATTTTGTTATTAAGTAACCTACAGCTGCAAGAAAGATGAGCAGCACCATAATTTTTTGAAAAATCTCCATATTATATAGTAGTTCTTAATGGTTAATCCTTACAGTTTATTTAAGCATTTGGTAGGCTATTAGTGCAGCCATATATGCAATAACTGTCATCGCACCTAGTTGTATCATAGGCCACTTCCAGCTATTAGTCTCTCTCTTTACAATGGCAAGTGTACTCATACATTGCATCGCAAAGGCATAAAATAATAAAAGCGATATGCCACTTGCAAAGTTAAATCTTGGAGTGCCTAGTACCGGGTTTATCTCGCCTGCCATTCTATTTTTTATGGTCTCTTCTTCGGCGTCACCTACGCTATAAATAGTTGCTAGCGTACCTACAAAGACCTCACGAGCAGCAAAAGAAGTGATAAGGGCAATCCCTATCTTCCAGTCATAACCTAGTGGTTCTACTATAGGCTCAATAGCTTTACCCATATAACCTATATAGCTGTGTTCTAGCTTCTGGCTCGCAACGAGCTTATCTATTTCTGCTTGGTAAGCTTGCACGTCTGAAAATGCGTTTACACCTCCTTGTGCTTCTAGGTTTGTGGTTACAATATCTTCTGCCTGATTAAACTTTTCATTAGGCCCAAAAGAAGCGAGTACCCATAGCACAATACTTATGGCGAGTATGATCTTACCAGCATCTACTACAAAAGATTTTGTCTTCTCAAGGACATTAATCCCCACGTTTTTAAGAAGAGGGAGTTTATAGTTAGGCATTTCTACCACAAAGAAAGACTTGCTTTTTATTTTAAGAATCTTATTGAGGATCCACGCAGAGCCTATAGCAGCTCCAAAACCTATGAGGTACATAAGCATAAGCGTGAGCGCCTGCAGATTAAAAAATAAAAACTTCTCGTCTGGAATTACCAGTGATATGATAATAAGATATACAGGTAATCGTGCAGAGCAGGTGGTAAATGGTGTTACTAGTATGGTAATTAATCGTTCTTTCCAGCTCTCTATATTACGAGTAGCCATTACAGCCGGTATGGCACAGGCGGTACCAGATATAAGCGGCACTACAGATTTGCCACTTAGTCCAAAACGGCGCATCACCCTATCCATCAAGAAGACTACGCGACTCATATAGCCGCTCTCTTCTAGCACAGAAATAAATAAAAATAGAAAGGCAATTTGTGGTATAAAAATCACAATGCCACCTAGTCCCGCAATAATACCTTCGGCAAGCAGGTCTGTGAGCTTCCCTTCTGGCAGCGTGGCCTGTACCCACTCGCTCATATGAGCAAATGCAGCATCTATCGCATCCATAGGGTATTGCGACCAGTCATATATCACTTGGAAAATAAGTAATAGTATCGCAAAGAAAATCACATAACCCCATACCTTGTGTGTGAGTATGCGATCAAGACGTGCTCTTAGGTCTTTTGCATTTTCTATGTCTATAGTTTGCGTCTCGTTGAGCGTTTCATTTATAAACTTATAGCGTATGATGGTTTCCTTTTGCTGTAGTCTTTTTAGGTTACTCTCAGACTCGGTCTTAAATGATGAGATACTCTTCATCTCCCCACGTTCTAGCTTACCAAAGTTTACATCTTGAGTAATTACGAGCCATAACTTATATAAATCTTGATTAGGAAAAGCTTTGCGTAGTCTATCAAAATATTCTGGAGCGATAACAGATGCATTTACACAAGGTTCTGTGTTAAGCGTGCGATACTCAGATATAAGTTCTTTAAGGTTGGTAATTCCTGTATTCTTTCTTGAGCTTATAAGAGCGATGCGTGTTTTAAGACGCTTCTCCATCTCTGGTATATCTAGAGAGATAGCTTTACGCTCCATACGGTCTGCCATATTTATGGCCAGTATAGTGGGTATACCTAGATCTTTAATTTGTGTAAAAAGAAGTAGGTTACGTTTTAAGTTTTCTACGTCAGATACTACAACGGCAACATCTGGGTAGTCTTTATCATTCTTGTTAAGTAGTAACTCTATTACAACATTCTCATCTAGTGAAGAAGCATTAAGGCTATACGTACCTGGTAGGTCTAGTATGTGTGCTTTTACGCCACGAGGTAACTTGCAAACACCTTCCTTTTTTTCGACGGTGATACCTGGGTAGTTACCTACCTGCTGGTTAAGGCCTGTAAGGTGATTAAAAACCGAAGTCTTTCCGGTGTTCGGGTTACCGATGAGTGCAACGTTGAGCTGTTTTGCCATAGAGTTATGCTGGCGTTTCTATTAGAATGTGTAACGCAGTCTCACGACGTATCGCCATATGACAACCATTTACATCTATGTACATAGGGTCTGCAAAGGGCGCAAGTTGTAATAAACGCACTTCATTACCTGGTAGACAGCCCATTTCTAGTAGTTTAAGAGGCACCTCGTCTGTCATTACATCTGTAATGATTGCGCGTTCTCCTTTTAGTAAGTGGGCTACTGTTTTTTTCAATGTTTATTTAGATTGAATTTAGATAACAAAAGTAATGCATTTTACGCTTTCGCGAAAGCGTACGCATTCCAAACTAAAAAATCTTTTGATACCAAGCCTTGCGTGGCTCGTACTCTTGTTTTAAAATCTCTATATCTTCTAGCAATTGATCTATGCCTTCACGATCTGTACCGTCATAGTAATTGCGAATGCGGCCTTCTTTATCAATGAGCATAAAGTTTTCAGTATGTACCATATCTAGGTCATCTTCTGTACCTGGTATATCTTTTACCGCGAGATAACTCTTTCGCGCAAGCGTAAAGATTTGTTCTTTTGAGCCTGTTACAAGATTCCA
>JAHDEV010000107.1:2925-7928 GCA_020628615.1 Dokdonia sp. | reverse complement strand
CGGCATAGTAGGCATCAAGGTGCTGCTGGCTAGGGCAACCATATTGCACAGAGTAAGTTACTCCGCCCATCTCCTCTTCGGCACGGACTTTTGTCATAAGTGCTTTTTCAAACTTTCCGGTTGCAATCACTTCTGGTATGTGTACTTCTTGCATCCAGATAAGCCATTCTTTCTCAACAGACTCTTCTATGTTTATGGTAACGTTATATATAAGCATTTTTTATATTTTCTAATTAATTGCATCTCCTCTCAAGTTCCTAAATCGCTTTTGGGCCTCTACATAATAGATGCTATCTGCTAGGTCAAAAATGATGCGCTCGTAATTATTTTTTGCCTTTTCTGGCTGGTTAAGTGGGCCCTCATATAATCTCGCTAGGCGATAATAAGCATCATCTGCCAGTACGCCATCGCTGTAATACTCAATGATGGTGAGGTAATTTTTTTCGGCTTTTTTGAAATCTTTTTTAGCTTCTAGAAGTTTTGCTTGAGACAGGAGTGCCTCATCTTCTATCTTTTCTCCTTTATGAACCTCTAGTATATCATCATATAGGGCGATAGCCTCTTCGGTCTTGTTTTGATATGCACGCAGGCTTGCCGTAGCATACTTTTTGAGTGCCGTTTGCAAACTATCATCCATAGAGTTATCGCGTATCACGAGTAGCAGCTCTAAAGCATCATTTGCAATGAGTTGTGTAGCTCCCGCTTTAAGCACATTGAGCTGTGCCTCTGCCCAGTCAAAATCTGCCTTATAGTAACTCGTCTGTGCAACTTTAAATCGTGCCTCTTGTGAGATTACATTATTTTTAATCTTATTATGAATCTGTGAGTAGTATATAAGCGCCTGGTTAAACTGCTCTTTAAGTACGAGCACATCTGCAAGTTCCATCTTGAGTCGTGCCTCGTCAAATCTTCTAAGAGGTGACTTAAGTGATTTTTTAAGATACGTTATTGCGGCATCTGGCTGCTCCATATTAAAAGCTAGGTAATGCGCATAATCTATCTGTAGCGGTATGGTAAATGGTGTTTGACCATACTCATCAAGAATTGCTTCATACCTATTCTTTATAGCTTCTTGAGCCTCTACATTGCTAGCACTAGCAATGTCTATCTTTATAAGTTTCTGTTCGGCTTCTAGCTTTACATCTTCATTTGCGATGTTTTCTTTTAAAAATAGTAAAATCTCTCTAGCATCTTCTAGCTCACCTTCTTCTATCGCAATATCTGCAAGGTTTTCTAAACCTTCGTACCTGCCGTCTGTACGGCGGTAAATAGCTTTTTCTTGGGCAAAGGCTTTGTTATACTGTTTTTGCTGGATAAATAGCCAACTAAGCAAATCGTTATAAAGGACGTTTTGCTCAGACTGTAATCGCTTGAGTAGTGTTTTTCTAAAAATGATATTTGCATCATTAAGCGGGTCATCATTTATATAAATAGAGAAGTTCCGTTGTGCCACCTGCACATACTTCCCGCTTCTATTTATAAGGTTGAGATAGGCATCAAACATTTTTTGCACCTCGCCTAGCTCCCCATATAGCTTGGCCAGCTGTATATTAAAATTTGAATTAGGGTTAGTCTCCATACCCACCTCATAGGTACGCACGGCTTCTTCTAGCAAGCTATGCTGTTGCAAGGTGCGAGCGGCACGATAAGGATTCATTGTGCCTTGTGCTACGCCTTCAATTACCTGGTCATAATAACTTCTGGCTATAGAGTCTTGCGCTTGCAGCTGGTGGTTATACCCTAACTCTACAAGTAAAAACCCTTTGTCTCTCGTGGTTTTAAGATTTTGACTTATCACCTCTTCGGCTTTATTATACTGCTCTAGTTGCTGGTAACTTTTTATAAGCCCAGCGAGTAGCACGCTGTTTCCGCGTTGTTTTACTAGGGCTTTTTTGTAAGAGATAATGGCTTTTTGATACTCGCCTTGGTCTGCATAATTGCGCGCTAGCTGTTCTGATTGCGCTTTCGCGAAAGCGGAAACCAGCAACAACATAACAACTTGTAGTAACAAACTCTTCTTCATAGCCTAAAGATAACGAAAAACGTGCCATAGCATTGCTGCAGCACGTTTCTATATTATAATAGTGTCCCACTACAAAGGCTACACTCCTTCTCATTAAAGAAATGGCTTTGCGTGGAAAGTGATTTTTTTTAATCTATCATATCAAAACCACAGTACGGCACAAGTGCCTTAGGGATTTTTATCCCTTCTGGAGTTTGGCAATTTTCTAAAATCCCTGCGAGTACACGTGGCAATGCAAGGGCACTACCGTTAAGTGTGTGTGCAAGCTTGTTTTGTCCATCTTGGTCTTTAAAACGAAGTTTTAAACGATTAGCCTGAAAGGTCAAAAAGTTAGACACAGAGCTTATCTCTAGCCAGCGATCTTGTGCTGTACTAAAGAGTTCAAAATCATACGTAAGGTGACTGGTAAACCCAAGATCACCACCACAAAGACGCAAGATTCTGTATGGCAATTCTAGTTCTTGCAAGATCGTCTTTACGTGATCTACCATCCCGTCTAGCGCCGCAGCACTGTTATCTGGGTGCTCGATACGCACAATCTCTACTTTATCAAACTGGTGCAACCTGTTAAGCCCACGTACGTGCGCTCCATAAGATCCTGCCTCTCTTCTAAAACAAGGTGTGTACCCCGTACAAGCGATAGGCAACTCACTATGACTGCGCAAATCACCGCGGAACATATTAGTCACCGGCACCTCTGCCGTAGGGATTAAATATAAGTCGTCTTCTGTAACGTGATACATTTGCCCTTCCTTATCTGGAAGTTGCCCTGTACCAAAACCAGAAGCCTCATTTACAAGGTGTGGCACCTGGTACTCTGTATAGCCTGCTGCTGTGTTTTTATCTAAAAAATAAGAGATAAGCGCACGCTGTAAGCGAGCTCCCTTACCCTTATATACCGGAAAACCTGCTCCCGTAATTTTTGTACCTAGCTCAAAGTCTATAATGTCATACTTTTTTGCAAGCTCCCAGTGTGGTAGCGCCCCGTCGTGCAGTTCTGGGATGTCTCCCTCTCTAAAGATCTCCTCATTATCTTCATCACTATTACCTTCTGGCACGCTATCGTGAGGCACGTTAGGCAGTTGGTATAGTAAATTTTGAAGCTCTTCTGTAGCCGCATTAAGCTGCTCCTGTAGTGTTTTAGACTGCTCTTTGAGACCGGCTGTTTTCTCCTTTAAGAGATTTGCCTTTTGAGCTTCTCCGCTTTTAAAAAGCATCCCAATTTCCTTAGAAAACTTATTACTATCTGCAAGTACTTCATCTAACTGTGACTGGGAGTTACGACGTAACTCATCTGCAGCAATAACTTGATCTAGCAAGGTTGCGGCGTCTATGTTTCTTTTAGATAACGCTTTCGCGAAAGCTTCTTTGTTTTCTCTAATGTGTGCTACTTCTAGCATAGTAAATGGGTTTTAAAAACGAAAGGGTAAATTTAAGGAAATGCCCGCAAGTAAAAGGAAAGCCACCACCTAGTTTTTACAAGCTGCTAGAGAAATTTTTAAAAATATCGCTCGTTTTACGGAAATCCGTAAAATTGTAGCCGCGAGTGGTTGTAATTTTACGGTCATTCATCAATCAAAAACCCGAGCAGTACTTTTTACTCCTGCTTTCTTAGTGGAGGGCGAACTCTCGTGGAGTCACGAAGATCTTCCTGCTTTTCTAAAGAGCCTACACTAGGAAAAAATGGTTTGTCATTGAGATAATCCTCACTTTCTAGCACCCAGCTATTATGCTCAAACCATTGCCAGCTCACGCTCGCAAGGTCTACCTTAGGGTCAATCAATAATTTAGAACGGCGCCCGTTAATGCGTACTCTACAACGCACATAGATAGCCACATCTTCTCCTTGAGCAGCTTTAAGACGTTTTATATGCTGTGCAAATTGCCAGATCACATCTGGCTTAGAACGTATGTTGCGCTGCTGGTTTTTAGTAAGATATTCTTTGTGGTCTAGCGTTGTACGTTTTCCTGTTGCCTTGTCTTCTATCGTAAACTTTACGGTACCGCTTTTAGAACGTAGCATCATACGCCAGCTCAAGCGATGTCCTTCCTCACTCCACAGTACATTATCTGGTATAAAATGCTGGCGCAGTGGCAAACCTACTTGAAAGATAAAATACACGGCAAACACCGCTAGAAGGGCTCCTTTATACGTAGGTACTACGACATCGTCACTTGTGTTGTTATAATAAGGTTTCCACCTTTTTAAGAACATACGGTGTATGGTTTTTGGCTCAAAAAAGAACACGGTAAACGCCAGTGACATATAAGGGAAAATCCCAATTTGAAACACAAACGAGTTAAAGAGATGAAAGAAAATAGAGATAAAAAATGCCCACTTGCGCGTCTTTTTCCAAAGCAATGCTGGGATGATTAATCCGTCAAAAAGGATTCCTACATAGGCAATCACCCAGTGTGTCCACTTTTGTTGCAATACACCACCCACGAGCCAGTAATCTTTCTTACCACGCATTAATATTTCTGGCACCGTAGCATCTAGCCAGTCTGGATATATTTTGGCAATAGAGGCGTATGTATAGACAATCCACAGCTGTAATATTATAAATAGTGTGACCCATCGTGGCATAGAGAGGTCTCTTACGCTTTCGCGAAAGCGTGCATCTAGTGAGAAAGATCTGTGCGCAGGCAGTATTGCCATAATCCAGAGCAATAACATCAAGAGGTAGTAGTGGTTATTATATGCTGTTTTTTGCATAAAATATACCGTGCTCCACATAATCGCATAGCCTACAATCGCCACACGATACTTAAAGCCTAGCATTACCATCACCCCAAAAATGCCCATTAACCCAAACCAAGCATACATTTGTGGCCCCGGGCCCGGGAATGTTTGTAAAAAGTCAAAGCCTATGAAGTTAAATGTAAAATCTGGCGCAACAAGTATGCGACGCACCCAGCCTGTAATAATTGCTCCCCAAGCCTCACAAGTAATAAGAAAACCAAAAAACACTCTAAAAAC
>JAHDEV010000107.1:0-2825 GCA_020628615.1 Dokdonia sp. | reverse complement strand
TCAAAGAAGTAGGTCTCTATAGTTTGCTTCTCTCCTCCTACGGTAGGGTTTGTACCTATATTCATCATCCCGAATACTGGCTTACCGTTTATGATTGCTTTTGCTACATAAACGCCCTGTGCAGGGATGAGTTTATAATCTTCGGCTATTTCTAGGTTTGCAGTGGGGTAGCCTATGGTTCTCCCTAGGCTTTTACCTTTTACCACTACTCCATTAAGCATAAAAGGCGCACTAAGATAACTATTTGCTAGTGCCACATTACCACTTACTAATGCCTTGCGCACCTTAGTAGAGCTTATGGCTACATCTTCTAGTTCTTGTTTTGAGATTTCCTCTACCTCAAAGCCTAGCGTTTTTCCAAAACGCTTGAGATCTTCAATATTTGCATTACGATTACGGCCAAAACGGTGGTCATACCCTATAATCACTTTTTTTGCATTAAGGCTGTTTACGAGTATCTCTTCTACAAAAGTCTCTGCGTGATAACGAGAGAAATCTAGTGTAAAAGGGTGTATTACCAGGTGATCAAGATCTAAACTCTCAAGTAGTTGCTCACGCTCTGCAATGGTGTTTATAAGCTTGAGAGAGGTGTCTTTTTGTAACACCATACGCGGGTGCGGAAAAAACGTAAGTACGCACGACTCCCAGCCGTTTGCGCGGGCGCTCTCATTAATTCTGTTTATAATCTTTCTGTGACCTAGGTGCAAGCCATCAAAGGTGCCTATGGTCACCACGGTTCCTTTTTGAGAGGTAAATGTATGTGCGCTGTTATGAGTTTTCACTACTATTTTCCGTTGTAGGCGTTCATTGTATTATTTACACCAGCCGTTACAAACGAGGCAATAACCTCGCTGGCTTTATCTAGTCGTTCTGGTAAGGCTGCGTTCTCGTCTGGTGTCCACTCACCTAGTACATAATCTACCTGTCTCCCTTTTGAAAACTGATCACTTATCCCAAAACGAAATCTATTATACTTAGTGGTATTGAGTTGTGCCTGCGTGTCTTTAAGACCATTATGCCCTCCGTCTGATCCTTTGGTTTTTACACGTATGGTTCCAAACTCTAGGTTAAGATCATCTGTGATAACTAGCAAGTTTTCTACAGGGACTTTTTCTTGTTGTAGCCAGTAGCGTATGGCTTTACCACTTAGATTCATAAAGGTATTAGGCTTCAGCAGTATTACTGTTTTACCTTTTACTCTGGTACGTGCGATGTCACCTAGTTTTTCGGTTTCAAAGTTGGTTTCTTGCGCTTTCGCGAAAGCGTCTACCACTTTAAAACCTATATTGTGACGTGTATTTTCATATTTGGGACCAATGTTACCCAAACCAACGATGAGAAATTTTTTCATAGGGTCTACTGCTGCTTCATCTTCTTTAGATTTCTTAAAAAGTCTACCAAAAAAAGCGAGCATAGTTAGGTGTTTTAATGGGTGTATCGTAGAGATTGTTGTACAAAGTACCACTCATTTCAATACTGTATAAAAATAAAAAAAGCATCTCGAAGAACGAGATGCTTTTGTATTTATAATTTATGAGATAAATTAATCTTCCTTTACAGCAGCTACATCGCTAGTCTCTGTTGCAGGAACATCATCCTCATCGTCATCATCATCTGCATCAACAACGGCAGTACGTGAAGTTCTCACTTGACATACAACTGTGTTGTCTGGGTGCATTATTGTAATGTTTTCTTGTGGAAGCTCTCCTATGTAAAGCTTGTTTCCAATCTTAAGGTTTGTAATATCTGCCTCAAGAAAATCTGGAAGATCTTTTGGAAGTGCTTTCACACGTAGTACACGGTTTGTTTTACGTAAAACACCACCATTACGAACACCTTTAGAGTTTCCTGTAAAGTGTACTGGGATGTTCATAGTTACTTCTTTACCATCAAAAATCTGGTAGAAGTCTATGTGTAAGATACGATCAGTTACCGGGTGAAACTGTATGTCTTGTAATATAGCTTGTACGGTTACACCGTCTAGCTCTATCTCTACAGTGTGCGCGTCTGGAGTGTAAACCAAATTTTTAAACGCTAGTTCTGGTGCGCTGAAATGTAATGGCTCGTCCCCTCCGTATACTACGCAAGGTACCAGTCCAGCATTACGTAAGGCTTTTGTAGCTTTCTTGCCTACGCTTTCTCTTTTAGATCCTTGGATCGAAACTGATTTCATTGTTAAATAATTATAGTTAAAAAAATATATTACATAATAAACTTAGATGCGATACTCGTGTTACTATTAACACGGTGCATTACATCTGCAAAAAGTGGGGCGCAAGTTAATACCTTTACCTTATCACTTTTGTGGTCTCTCGGGATTGAATCTGTTACGATCAATTCTGCCAGTTGACTATTTTCTATTTTATCATAAGCGTTACCACTTAAGATGGCGTGTGTACATATGGCACGTACGCTTAATGCTCCTTTTTCCATCATTAGGTCTGCAGCCTTTGTAAGTGTTCCGGCAGTATCTACCATATCATCTACAAGTACTACGTGCTGTCCTGCTACACTACCTATAAGCTCCATATGAGAGATAACATTTGCCTTTGCACGTTGCTTGTAACAAATAACTACGTCACTCTCCATTGCTTTACTATATGCATAAGCTCTCTTACTACCTCCCATATCTGGTGATGCGATGGTAAGATTTTCTAATCCTAACCCCTTTAAATAAGGAAGGAAAATTGTACTTGCAAATAGATGATCTACTGGCTTCTCAAAAAATCCTTGTATTTGATCTGCGTGTAAATCCATTGTGATAATACGTGTAGCACCTGCTGTTTCTAGTAGGCTTGCCATAAGCTTTGCAGCAATAGGCACAC
>JAHDEV010000106.1 GCA_020628615.1 Dokdonia sp. | reverse complement strand
AAAACAAAGTCTCCATATACTTTAGAGATTCTTTAAACCGTCTTATAAAAGTAAACACAACCATTTGGGGTGTTACCCAGAAGGATGTTATACTTAAAAAAGGAACACTCATCCCTATACATAGTATAGAGCGCGTAGAGTGATATAATCCTCAAACGCTTATTTAAAGCGTTTGAGGGTTTCTTTTGTAAAGTCTGATAATACGAGTTTTCCAGATATAGCAGCACGCTCTGCAAGTAGCTCATCCCAGTGCTCTGTACCAGCCCACATCATCTTTTTCATCTCACGCATTGCCTCTGGATTATACTTGCAAAGATTTTCGGCAGTGGTTTGTACGGCAGCATCTAGCTCTTCTGTACTATCATAAACGTGTGCATATAACCCTTTTTGCCTTGCCCACTCTGCATCATAAAAAGTATTTGCATCGATAGCGATTTGAGACATCCCTGTAAGCCCCAATTTACGCTCTACAGCGGGACCTACCACAAAAGGGCCTATCCCTATGTTTAGTTCGCTCAGTTTTATACTGGCAAATTTGCTTGCCATACAGTAGTCTGTAGCACTGGCAACACCTACACCGCCACCTACAGTTTTACCCTGCACGCGACCTATAATAAACTTAGGACACTTACGCATTGCATTAATCACATTTGCAAAGCCAGAGAAAAACACACGTCCTGTCTCTTTATCATTAATACTTATAAGCTCCTTAAAACTTGCTCCTGCACAAAACGTACGGTCACCTCCAGATTTAAGTACAATTACTTTTACGGCATCATTTTCACCAGCTTCTTTAATAGTCAAAGCTAGTTTTGCAAGTATATCACCTGGTAAACTATTGTGCGCTGGGTGAAAAAACTCAATGGTTGAAATTCCGTTTTCTATATGTTCTTTTACGTGTGGATCACTCATATTGTAAAATTACTATTATCGTTGCTTGTAAAAATCACAGGCAATACGTTTATTAATCTATAAGGTTAAATTGTTCAAAGTGGTGATTAAGATGCTTGCGCTCCATTAAATACCACTCATAGTTGTTAAGCTCGCCAAAGACTGCATTTTTTGTCGTTGCTTTTTTATTCTTTTTGTAAAAATCTAGATATGACTTTCTTGCGTCTAGCATCGCTTTTTTTGCTTCCTCTAGGTCTTTGTGCTGCAACGCCGGTTGAATTCCTGCTTCATACAGCGGGAAGTTGTAATCTCTAGGCATTTTATTATAATCCCAGAGTGTTGCCGCCACCTTGTCAAGTACTTTATCTGGTGTGGCCACCTCAAAATCTTGTATTTCACCAGCGGCTATACGGTAGGTTAACTCAAGGTGCTCTACCATTTGTTGTGGTGTCATTGTTCCCCAGACTGGCTTTGTATCTTCGTTAAGTTTTGAGAGACAATTATCAATGCGACTCTCTGTCATTTCAACAAAGGTAGTTTGTTTCTTTTCTACCATTGTAAGGATGGTCGCCACTGCTACTAGCGCCTCTGCCTCTTCATCTGTCTTTCCATTTTCATAATCTACTGGCTCTGCGTCAAACACCTCAACATACCATTTTACAATACCGCTAGGGTGCTCCCTACCGCTCACATCTCTCTCACGCTTTTCCTTACAAGTAAGGCGCACATAGATGGTATCATTGTGATATAACGGTCTCAAGAACCGAATATCTTCAAGCCCATAGTTTGCACTCACGGGACCTTTGTTAGGGTACACAAATAATCCTGCAGCGGCAGAAATAATAAAGTAACCGTGGGCCGTGCGTTTCTCAAATATACTCCCGTCTAAACTTGTAATATCAGTATGTGCATAAAAGTGATCCCAGGTAAGATTTGCAAAATTCTGTATATCATTATCGGTAATCGTACGCTTATGCGTTTTTAAACTCATCCCTGGTTTAATATCTTCATAATGGTATGCAAAAGGATGTTTTTCTGCTTCTTTGTAATCTCCATTAGGCTGATAAATACCTGTAATTTCGGTAAGGCTGGTAGGGCTTCCCTGTACAGCACAACGCTGCATATAATGTTTTATACCACGTATTCCTCCCATCTCTTCACCTCCACCGGCACGACCTGGACCTCCGTGTACCAGCAAAGGTAGTGGTGAGCCGTGGCCCGTGCTTTGTGGCGCACTGTCTCTGTTAAGCGTTAATATTCTTCCGTGGTGTGATGCTGCTTCTATGGTGTACGCTTTCGCGAAAGCGTCATCTGCAGTAACTACACTACTCACAAGAGACCCCTTACCCATCTGGGCGAGTTCTATAGCTTCCTCCACACCGTTATATGGCATAAGTGTCGTCACAGGGCCAAAGGCTTCAATCTCGTGCACCTGCGTATTTTTAAACGGATTATTTTCACGCATCACAATAGGGCTCATAAAAGCACCCTTTGCTCCGTCTGCACCCATCGCCTCTATGGTATCTGTAGATCCATACACCATATCTGCTGTCTGAGCGATTTTTTCTACCTGTGATTTAATCACATCACGCTGGTCATTGTTTATGAGGGCTCCCATTCTTACCTCGCGCAATTTTGGATCTCCTATAACCGTGCGCTCTAGCTGTTTGCCTAGAGCAATCTGTACATCTTCCATTAAGTTTTCTGGTACAATCACACGGCGTATTGCCGTACATTTTTGACCACACTTAGACGTAATCTCTTTACGTACCTCCTTAATAAAAATAGCAAACTCTGGTGTACCCGGTACAGCGTCTGGACCAAGTATTGATGCGTTAAGACTATCTGCCTCCATTGTAAAAGGCACACTCTCTTCTGTAAGTCGAGGATGTACTTTTAACTTTCTCCCAGTATGCGCGCTTCCAGTAAAGGTTACCACGTCTTGACTATTTACGGTATCTAGTATAGATGTTGTAAGACCTGAGAGTAATTGTAAAGCTCCCTTAGGTAATATACCGCTGTTTATAATCTCTCTCACAACAGCCTCTGTTAAGAAAGCGGTTTGTGGTGCTGGCAACACAACTGCTGGCATACCTGCCATCCAGTTTACAGCACATTTTTCTAACATACCCCATACAGGGAAGTTAAAAGCGTTAATATGAACCGCAACACCTTTTTTTGGAACCAAAATATGGTGCGCCATAAAACGCCCACCTCTTGATAAATCTATTGCATCACCCTCTACAGCATAGCTTTGATCTGGAAAGAGCTTACGCAAGCTAGCATTTGCAAAGAGGTTTCCAAAACCTCCTTCTATATCTACCCAGCTATCTGCTCTTGTTGCTCCGGTTTTGTAACTAATCTCATAAAACTGCTCCTTGCGCTTGTTAAGGTAAAGCGCCAGTTTTTTAATCATATTACCACGCTGCTGAAAGGTCATATCTCGTAACGCCTTTCCATTATCACGCCCAAATTGTAATGCACTGGCAATATCTAAACCTTCGGTACTTGTGAGACCTATTACATCTCCCGTGATGGCGTCATACATATTACGTGTATTGCTGTCATCACCTTTTACCCAATGGCCATTTATATAAGATTCTAAAATCATAAAACGCTCGTTTTTGAAATCGGAAACTGAAATCAATATCAGCGCCGATGTTATTCTTTTTTTTGCTTTCGCGAAAGCGGTCTACCCTCGTATTACATCCGAGTAGAAATTATAGTACTAAACAGCCATATTTTCGATCACTGCGGCATAGCCTTGACCTACGCCTATACACATTGTCACAAGTGCATAGCGTTTTCCTTTTTCTTTAAGCTCTACAGCCGCCGAATATGCAATACGCGCCCCTGTTACACCCAGCGGATGACCTATTGCGATAGAGCCTCCGTTAGGGTTTATTCTCGCATCATCATCTGCCAGTCCCCACTCACGTATACAAGCAAGGGCTTGTGAGGCAAATGCTTCATTAAGTTCTATAACGTCCATATCTTCAAGTGTAAGACCTGCTTTTTGAAGCGCCTTGTTTGAAGCTTGTACTGGACCTATTCCCATAATGCGTGGCTCGACACCTACCACTGCAGAACTTACAATTCTTGCAAGTGGTGTAAGGCCATATTTTTTTACAGCAGCTTCACTTGCTACAATGGTTGCAGCTGCACCATCATTAAGCCCTGAGCTATTACCTGCGGTTACACTTCCGCCCTCCTTTTTAAAAGCTGGACGAAGCTTTGCAAGCACTTCCTTTGAGCTATTAGGCTTTATAAATTCGTCATCCTTAAAGATGATGGGATCTTTTTTACGCTGTGGGATTTCTACAGGTACAATTTCCTTTGCTAGACGGCCACTTTTTTGAGCAGCTGCAGCTTTCATCTGGCTGTGATATGCAAAGGCATCTTGATCTTCACGTGAGATGTTATATTTTTCTACAAGATTTTCGGCAGTGGTTCCCATTCCATCTACTCCGTATAGCTCTTTCATCTTTGGGTTAATAAAACGCCACCCAAAGGTTGAGTCATACATCTTACTATCACCACCAAAAGCTGTAGAAGGCTTTGCCATCACATACGGGCCACGTGTCATATTTTCTACACCGCCAGAAATAAACAAGTCTCCGTCTCCTGCTTTTATAGCTCGGTTTGCGTGTATAATGGCAGAAAGTCCAGAGCTACATAAACGGTTTACGGTCTCTCCGGGTACGGTAAAAGGCAACCCTGCAAGTAGCAAACTCATACGCGCTACATTGCGGTTATCTTCTCCTGCCTGGTTTGCACAGCCCATAATCACATCATCATATGCTTCTTTTGGGATATTTGGGTTACGTTTTACGACCTCGCGTATCACGTGTGCTCCCAGATCGTCTGTGCGTATGGCACTTAATGTTCCTTTATAATTTCCTATAGGAGTACGAACTCCGTCTATGATATATGCTTCCATATTTTGAAATTGAAGTCGAAATCGAAGTCGAAATCGAAGTTCTTTTTTTATTATTTAATCTATTTCCCAATCTTTTGAAGTACGATAAACTACCCCTTTAAAAAGTGCAACAAGCTCATCACCTCTTTTAATTTCAACAATATTAAAACCTACTTTAGTTTTCTGGAGGTTTACCGTTGCCTCTGCAGTGATGTAATCTCCTTCTTCTAAAGCTTCTATATGATTTATACTTGTCTCAATAGACACGGCATATTTTCCGTGCGTGTTTGCAGTAAATCCAAAAGCCGTGTCTGCCAGTGAGTAACTTATCCCACCGTGAGCCTTGCCCATACTGTTAAGCATCTCCTTGCGTATAGTCATCCCCACTTTTACAAAACCTACTTGTGCCTCTATAATCTCAATACCTAGCCAACTGCTGTATGCGTCTTGAGATAACATTTTATAAGGTATTTGGGCTCCAGTCATAATAGCATCTAGATTAGGCAAAAAATTGTTTTCCCTCTTTTTCCATCCTTCTTAAAAGTGGGCTGCATCTGTATCTATCTTCTCTATATTCATCATACAGAGCATCCATTTTTTGTACACACCAGCTTATTCCTTTCTCATCTGCCCAGGCTAGTAATCCTTTTGGGTAGTTTACCCCTTTAGTCATCGCATTGTCTATATCTTCGGCACTTGCTACATTCCAGAACAAGGCATCTGCTGCTTCGTTAATAAGCATTACAAGAATACGCTCAAAAATTGCTTCCTTATCTTGAGTAGCTATTGCTGCTTGTGATGGCGCTTTCGCGAAAGCGTTATCTGCCTCCACATTTTTATAATCATAATAACCGCGTCCCGATTTACGACCTAGATATCCCGCCTGGCTATATCGCTGCTGGGTAAAAGATGGCTTGTATCTTGGGTCTTGATAAAAGGCATTAAACACGGTTTCTGTAACGGTATAATTTACATCGTTACCTATAAAATCCATCAACTCAAAAGGTCCCATACGGAAACCTCCCACACTTTTCATAGCTGCATCTATGGTTGCAAAATTTGCCACACCTTCTTCATACATACGTAACGCCTCCCCATAAAATGGTCGTGCAACGCGGTTTACAATAAACCCTGGAGTATCTTTTGCGATGGCTACAACTTTTTTCCAACGTGTAATTTCGGCAACGCAAGTGTCTAAAACGTTTTGCGAGGTTTGTACCGCAGGTATCACCTCAACAAGCTTCATTAATGGCGCAGGATTAAAAAAGTGAATCCCAATGCAACGCTCTGGATATTGCAATGATGCTGCAATAGATGCGATAGAAAGACTTGAAGTGTTTGAGGCTATTATTGCTGTATTAGAAACGTAGGTTTCTAACTCTTGAAATACTTTTTTCTTGACCTCCAGATTTTCTACAATAGCTTCAATGGTAAGATCTGCGTTTGCTAACTCTTTAAGCGTAGTAACATACGTAATATTAGCTTGTATTCTATCTTTTTCTGAGTCGTCTATGCGTCCCTTCTCTATAAGACGTTTGAGTACTTTTTCTAGTGCTGCCTTTGCTTTATCAAGCGCCTCTTGATTTACATCAAAGAGTTTTACAGCACAACCAGCAGTTGCAGCTACTTGAGCAATGCCAGAACCCATTGTACCAGCGCCTATAATTCCTATGTTTTTTATCATTAACAATGCTTATTTTTTGAACACCGGATATCGATTAATGAATATCGAATGCAGAAGTTTCTCTCACTCGTATAAAATCGGTTCGTCAGTCTTTACTTCCCTTTAAAAACCGGACGTCTTTTATTTACAAAAGCGTCTACACCTTCTTTAAAATCTTCACTCTCTGATGCTTCTATTTGTAATTTACCTTCTAGCGCAAGTTGATCTTCAAGATTATTAGTCATAGATACATTAAGTAATCTCTTGGTGAGACCTATTGCCTTTGTAGGCATTTTTGCTAGTGTCATTGCAGTCGTTGTTACAGTATTATTAAACTCGTCTAGCGTAGTTACCTTGTAAATCATACCCATCTTCTCTGCCTCTGTTGCAGAGATTTTATCACCCAGCATCATCAATGCGCTTGCTTTACCAAAACCTATAAGTCTTGGTAAGAAAAATGTACCTGCACTATCTGGTACAAGGCCTATCTTGCTAAAGGCTTGTATAAAACTCACCTTCTCGTGTGCAATAACAATATCACAGGCTAGTGCAATATTTGCCCCAGCTCCAGCGGCAACACCATTTACAGCAGCAATGATAGGTTTCTCAATCGCTCGTATTTTTTCTATAATCGGGTTGTAGTGCTCTTCTAGTATTTTCTTAAACCCTGGATTTAATTCTGGATCTGTAATTTCTTTTAAATCTTGACCGGCACAAAATGCCTTACCACTACCGGTGAGAACAATGGCTCTTACTTGTGTGTCCTTATTACAAGCATCTAACTCATCTTGCAGTAAGAATGCCATCTCACGGTTAAAACTATTAAATACTTCTGGACGATTAAAGGTGAGCGTTGCTACACCATTCTCTATTGATTTCTGTATACTACTCATATAACAAAGAATCCCGCTGCTGCGGGAATTATTTTAAACATTTAAAATAGTCAAAAGGTTCTTGACACGTATCACATTTAAACAATGCTTTACAGGCGGTAGACCCAAACTGACTGACCAGATGTGTCTCTGTAGAGCCACAGTTGGTACATTTTACTATCTTCTTATTTCCCAGCAGGGCTTCTTTATCTGCTTCTGGAGATAAGGGTGCTGCAATACCGTATTTTTCAAGTGCTTCTCTACCACGTGGGGTTATCCAGTCTGTGGTCCAAGCGGGAGCGAGTACGAGCTGGATTTTTGCGGTTTTTCCCGCTTTCGCGAAAGCGGAAACAATATCATCTCCTATAACATCCATTGCAGGGCAACCAGAGTAAGTAGGGGTTATTTTTACACGTACAATACCGTCTTGCTCTATTGCCTCGCGTACCACACCCATATCCATAATAGACAACACAGGGATCTCTGGATCGCTTACTCCTTCAAGTATTGAGATCAAATGCGGTTGTATGTTTTGCGTTTCTAATATCAATTTTTAAATATCGAATAAAGAATAACAAATATGAAACGCCGAAGTAATACTTCGATGTTCAAAATTCGATATTCTGTGTTCAAAATTCTCTACCATTCCATATTTGGGTAGGTGCGTTGCATATATTGCATATCTGAAAGTATA